>NZ_JBMQUD010000077.1:0-14344 GCF_057359045.1 Adhaeribacter sp. | reverse complement strand
TTATCTGGTTAAGATGCAACGGCTTATATTTTTATCTTTTTGTGTTACAAATAATTATTCTTATATTTGCCCCCTCATTTAAAAAATAATTATTCGACAACCTAATGGAATTAAAAAATTATGAAACGGTCTTCATCCTGACCCCGTTGTTAAACGAGGCCCAGGTTGCAGAAACGGTCGAGAAGTTCAGACAGGTGCTTAAGGAAAATGGCGCCGATATTATCCACGAAGAAAACTGGGGCTTACGCAAACTAGCTTATCCAATCCAGAAAAAATCTACCGGTTTTTACGTGTTAATCGAGTTTACCGGGCCTTCTACTATTGTAGACCCATTGGAGATTGCTTACCGCCGCGACGAAAAAGTAATCCGGTTCTTAACCACCGCTTTAGACAAACACGCTGTTTCTTACAACGAGCGTCGTCGTAACGGAGAAATGAATCAGCAGAAGCAAGCTAAAAGAGAAAAGGAGGCACAAGCATCATGAGTTTAGTAAACGAAAAAATCCACAAACAGGATACCCGCAAAAAATATTGCCGCTTCAAGAAAAACGGCATTCAGTACATCGATTATAAAGATGGCAATTTTTTATTAAAGTTTGTAAACGAGCAAGGTAAAGTATTGCCCCGTCGTTTAACCGGTACCAGCCTTAAATTTCAGCGCCGGGTAGCTCAGGCAGTGGCTCGTGCCCGCCATTTGGCTATTTTGCCTTACGTAACTGATTCATTAAAATAAGGAGGTAACAAGAAATGGAAGTTATTTTAAAAGACGACGTTAAAGGCTTAGGCTTTAAAAACGATATTGTTACCGTAAAACCAGGTTACGGCCGTAATTACCTTATTCCGCAAGGCATTGCGGTAATTGCTGATAAATCAAACAAAAAAGTAGTAGCCGAAAATATCCGCCAGGCTTCGCATAAAGCGGAGAAAGTAAAAATGGATGCGCAAGCTATTGCCGACCAGATTGGCGATACAGTAGTTGAGCTACCTGCTAAAGTTGGCGAAAGCGGCAAAATTTTTGGTGCCGTTACTACTACCCAGCTTTCTGACGCCCTGCGCGCCAAAGGCATTGAAGTAGACCGTAAGAAAATTTCTTTTGACCAGGAAGTAAAAACGGCTGGTGAATACACCGCTTCTATTGCCCTGCACAAAGAAGTGAAGCATACCGTACGTTTTAACGTAGTAGCTGAATAAGCTTAAACAAATATTTATGAAAGCGTCTGGCCCCAAAGGTCAGACGCTTTTTTTTTACCGGAACTTTAATTTTTTTCGCAGCCTCCGCCAATAAAACCAATTGGTTGCAATTTCTTATAATTAACGGTCCGAGGCAATAATAATTTAGGCCCGTTTAGAGCGCATCGCTTTTAGTTGTTGCAAAGCCTCATCTTCGGCCAGCTTTACGTATTCTGCCGAGTCTATTGGGTAAATGGCCACTTTCCCTTCGGCGTTGCTATGCACGCCCCAACCGTACCGCTTCGGCAACGACGAAGATCGCAGGCAGGCCTGCCCTTTCGAAAAATACAATTTCCTTTCTTCGTCTAACTTGGAGGACGCAATTTTATTCCTGATAGCGTAAATAGTAAACAGAATATCGTCGGAAGTATATTGGTAAGGCTGCTGCTGCAGCAACTCAAACTGTAAAGTCACAGCGGTTTTCTCGTCTTTCTTCTGGGGTGGTATTTCGGCCTGTTGTACCGGACAATCGTCGGCTACCCGAATAAAGGTGTTGTAATAATTGGTTGTTTTCATAATACGTTTTTACCGTACGGAGATTATTTTAATAACTTTAAATTTTATAAAAATCAGGTTAGGCCTGACTTAAAACTTCAGACTTTAAAATAGCCGGGCTGGCCACCTGCTTATATATTGGTTTTTAACCGAAATTAGCCAAATAATTTTAAAAACGCCTGTTTATAAGCCGGTTTTAATCTACTAAAATGGATAACAGCATTTCCTTTCGCACTGAAATTAAAATAAACCCAAGTTCTCACAAGTTTTCTTTATCGGCACGGGTGCTAACAGCCGGATCTTGTTTTGCCGAAGTGATGGGCAATAAATTGGCTACTTATAAACTGGCCAGCCGGGTAAATCCTTTTGGTACCATTTTTAACCCCTTGTCGTTATTTAAATTATTAAAAGCAGCGCTGCAACCTGAAGCAAATTTCTCCGGACAGTTGCTGGAACGGGATGGACTCTGGTACGCCTACGACCTCCACTCCTCTTTTAGCGCGCCATCGCCGGATTTACTAAGGGCAGATATTGAAGAGAGCCTGAAACAAACCCAAGCCTTTTTAAAAGAAGCCAATCTGCTGATAATAACTTTGGGCACGGCGGTTGCCTATCGGCTAAAGGCTAATAATATTTTGGTAGCGAATTGCCACAAAGTAACGCAGCAAGAATTTATAAAAGAACTTATTCCGGCCGAGGCTATTACCCAAGCATTTTCCGATTTGTACCCGCAACTGATAAAGTTTAACCCAAATTTACAGATATTACTCACGGTAAGCCCGGTACGGCACCTGAAGGAAACGCTGGAACTAAACAGCGTGAGCAAAGCCATTTTACGGCTGGCCTGCCACCAAATCCAGGAAAAATACCCCAACGTAACCTACTTCCCGGCGTACGAACTTATGCTCGACGATTTACGCGATTACCGTTTTTACAAAGCCGACATGCTGCACCCCACCGCCGTAGCCGAAGCGTATATCTGGCAAAAATTTAAGGATGCTTATTTTGATGAAGATTTTAACCGCTTTACAATTGCGTGGGACAAAATAATAACGGCACTGGCGCATAAACCTTTTCATCCGGCATCGGTGGCCCACCAGCAATTTTTAAGGAAAACACTGGCAAAACTAGAAAGCTGGCAAAACACCATCGACTGCTCCGCAGAAATTAGCCAGGTAAAAAGCCAAATAATATAAGCCTTGTTGCAGCAAATGCGTATGCAAACAAACCGGGCATCTTAAATATAGCCGCGCCTATTTCCTACTTACGCTAAAACCAACTATGAAAAAAGCCAACCGCCTGATAAACGAATCGAGTCCGTATTTACTGCAGCACGCGTATAATCCTGTAGACTGGTACCCCTGGGGCGAGGAAGCGTTGCAAAAAGCCCAGACCGAGCAAAAACCTATTTTGGTAAGCATTGGGTATGCGGCCTGCCATTGGTGCCACGTAATGGAACATCAATCTTTTGAGCACGCAGAAATAGCGCAAGTAATGAACGAAAACTTTGTGTGCATAAAAGTAGACCGCGAAGAACGCCCCGATGTAGACCAGATTTACATGGATGCCATTCACGCCATGGGCATACAAGGAGGTTGGCCGCTAAACGTTTTCTTGAATTCCGAAGCCAAGCCTTTTTACGGCGGCACGTATTTTCCGCCGCAGCAATGGTTACAAATGCTGCACAACATTGCCGAAGCGTATCAGAACCACCGAACTGAACTCGACGACTCGGCCGAGCAATTTGCCCAACATATAAATGCCAGCGAACTGCAGAAATTTGGCTTAACGGCAGCCCAGGCAAATTTTACCGAAACAGAGTTTACCCAATTATATCAGAACTTTAGCCGCCGTTTTGATAAAACCCGCGGCGGGCTGGGGCAGGCACCTAAGTTCCCGATGCCCATTAATTACAAGTTTCTGTTGCGCTATTACCAACATACCCAAGACCAAACCGCCCTCGACCAAGTTGCGCTTACCCTGCAGGAAATGGCTTACGGTGGCATTTACGACCAGGCCGGCGGCGGCTTTGCCCGCTATTCGGTAGATGCCGATTGGCTGGTGCCGCACTTTGAAAAAATGCTGTACGACAACGGCCAATTAATTAGTTTGTACGCCGAAGCTTTTGCCGTTACCCAAAACCCTTTGTTTAAAGAAGTAGTTTACGAAACTGTGGCTTTTGTGCAGCGCGAATTAATGAGCCCCGAAGGTGGTTTTTACTCGTCGTTAGATGCTGACAGCGAAGGCGAAGAAGGTAAATTTTACGTATTCCGGCACGAAGAACTACAAGCTCTGTTAGGCCCCGAGGCAACTCTGTTTAATAAATATTATAATATTACCGCAGAAGGCAACTGGGAAAACGAAGTAAATATTTTGCACCGCAAAACCTCCGACGAAGCATTTGCCCAGCAGCACAACCTGGCACCCGCCGAACTAAAAACCAAAGTAAAACAATGGAAAGCCGCCATCATGGCCGCCCGGGCCAACCGCATACGGCCGGGCCTCGATGATAAAATATTGCTTTCCTGGAACGCCTTAATGCTACGGGGCCTGGCCGATGCTTACAAAATATTTGGCGAAGCCGAATTTTTAGCGTTAGCCCAACGCAATGCTCAATTTTTGCAAAATAATATGCGCAACGGCGAGGCGGTATTTCATAATTATAAAAACGGCAAAGCCACCATCAACGGTTTTTTAGAAGATTATGCCCTGCTCATAAACGCCTACCTGGCCTTATACGAAATTACTTTTGTCGAAAACTGGCTCCTGGAAGCAAAGAACCTGACCGACTACGTTATCCGCAACTTCTACGACCCCACCGAAGAACTCTTCTTTTTTACAGACATTAACAGCGAAAAACTCATTGCCCGCAAAAAAGAAGTAACCGATAATGTAATACCGGCCTCTAACTCGGTTATGGCTACCAACCTGCATTTTTTAAGTTTGTTTTTTGATGAGCCGCGTTACCAGGAATTATCAGATGCCATGCTGGCTAAAGTAAAAGCATTGGTCGTGAAAGAGCCGTCGCATTTGGCTAACTGGGCCTCATTGTATTTCCTGAAACTAAAACCAACCGCCGAAATAGCTGTGGTGGGCTCCCAAGCCGGGACATTCCGGTCTGAGATAAGCCGCCATTTTTACCCCAATGCCATACTGGTAGGCACCACCACCCAAAGCGACTTGCCCCTGCTCCAGGATCGGGGAGCTACCGGCGACGAAACCACCATTTACGTGTGTTACAACAAAGCCTGCCAATTGCCGGTACAAACCGTAGCCGAGGCTTTAACCCAATTACAGGCCATTTAGCACTTTTAAAATATTTTAGAAGTTCCGGAATATTCTAATTAAGGACGAATACCCAATAGTGTAAAGCATCTTCCATAGATGAAAATAAAATTCATTCTACCCAGTCCATTCATTTAGAAGGAATCTTCTGAATGAATGACTTAGATAGGGCAAGTCACTTTTCTTACTGCTAGGGAAACTAGTTAGTATTTACCAGAGAGTATAAGATTACTTAATTCAGCTAAAACTATTGAAAGACCAACTTGCCCGCTTGCAACAATTCCCCAGTTTCGGTTAAAAGCACGTACAGGTAAATTCCGGCTTTTATTTCTTTACCCCGCTGAATAACAGTTTCCTGCTCCGTTAGCATTCTGCTGATTACCTGTTGATATTGGCTATTATAAACCTGGAGCGTTACCGGCTGATTAGTGGGGTTAAGCACCAGAAACCAGGTTCTAACGGGGTTAGGATAAAATTTAAAACCTAACGTATCGGGGTTGGGCGATTCATTCGAGTCCGGTTCTAATTCCAGGGCAGGCAGAGCACCAGGTTCAGTAGTATTCTGCTGGTCGGTTACGCGTTCGGGCCGGAAATACACCGCCACGGTTAAATCCTGTTGGTGAAAAATTTCCGGATTAGCAGTAGGTGCGTTGCCCCGGAAAGTTATAATATACGGTAAACTGCGCCGCAAAGCATTGTTGGGGATAATGGTGAGTTCTATTTCGCGCGGGTTATCGGTAACAGTTTGGTAACTTGCTACATTACCCAGGCGGAATAGTTCGGAATAAGGGATTAAATTACTGGCGTTGGTAGCGGCTACCCTAATTTTAACTGGCGTATTACCCGCTACAAAAACCTGGTTACGGACATTCACCGGCACCTGGTCGCGGTTACGGATTTCTAAACTCGGGTATTGTTCATTTGTCCCAATATTTAAGGATAACTCACGCATTACTATGCCCATAAGTCGCCCGTGGCGGTATTCTCTTACTTCAACCACCACGCTGTACCGGCCGGCTTTATTTGGGCTAGGCCATATAAATTCGCCGGTGCGGTTATTAATAGTAGCTCCTTCCGGAAACACATAAGCCGGAATATATTGATTTAGGTATTGCATGGCTGGCACTAACTTAAAAGCAAGGCTATCGCCGTCCGGGTCGTAAGCAGTTACGTTTTGCCGGTACGGTTGGCCCAGAATACCCAGCTTAATGGGCGGAGCTAAAAATTGAGGAGAACGGTTGCCGGCTGTCTCCAAACCTACCCTAACCGTAGCCCGGATTAGAAAGGCAATATTTTCTGAATTTGGAATATTTACATAATCTATTTTTCTGTTTATTTCGGAAAAAGTAACATTAAAAGTGCCTGGTACCGGAAACCGGTGTTCGAAATAATATACCTCCCGGTAAAGCAGGGCATTTGTACTTAGTAAAGCCCGGTTGGCCCGTTCCACCTGAATAATCGGCGACCCGTCGCTAAATTTAATTTGAGCTGTGGGCAGCACAGTAGGAACCGTTAATGTTTTAGACGTGTAATAAGCCAGTTTAAAAAAATAGCGCAACGACGAGTTATTGGTCGTATCGGCGTGATAGGTTAATTCAGCACTTTCGGGATTGAAGGCGCTGGCGGGCAATGAGGTACAAAATATACCTAAAAAGCCTATTAAAAATAAGCCCCGGCAAGGTAAAGCTATTTTCATAAGCGCTGGTTAATTTATTAACAATCAAAACGCGTTGCTACAAATCCTTTAAAATCCCCGAAAGTCTTACAATTTAATATTGCAACTTTAAAAATATCTCATTTAAATAAGCCACCTAAACCAATATTTAATCCTGGTAAACTGCAGCATTTTTTAAGGCAAATAATTTCTCGTTTACAAAAAGAGCAGTTTACCGGTATAAGCTTTTTTCTGCGCATCGGTAAGGATAATATAAAAATAGATACCAGGTTTAATAGCGCTACTGCGCTGCATATAAGTTTGTTGGGACGTTATGGTTTGTTCCAGTACCAATTGGCTACTGGCATTATACAACAGTAACCGGGCGGGCTTTTGGTCTTTGTAATCTACTTTAAAGTGCGTGATTACCGGGTTAGGATAAATTTTAAAGTCCCACGGCCCAGCCTCTTCGTCCGGGTCCCCAATACCAGTAGGATTGGTAAGTTCGCCGGGGTCGGCGGTATTCTGGGCGTCCGTTGCGCGTTCGGGCCGGAAGTAAACCGCTAACGTTAAATCTTGCTGCAACAATTGCTGCCACATAGTGGGCGTAGCCGCCTTACCCCTAAACGTAATAATATAAGGCAAGCTGCGCTTTAAAGCCGCCGCCGGATTAAGCGTATATTCTTTTTCGAGCGGATTATCGGCGGTAATTCGTGGGTTAGTCAGAATACCAAGAGCCGTTAACTCCGAATAAGCATCTAAGGCTTTGGCATTGGTAGCGGCTACTCTAATTTTTACCGGCACATCGGTATTGGTTATAAATAGCTGGTTCCGGTCGTTTATCGCCAACTGGCTCCGGTTCTGGATTTGCACCTGCGTACCTTCACCCACTGGTAAAATTAAAACCGTAAAATCGCGCATTACTTTGCCAATTAACTGCCCTTGCCGGTATTCCCGTATTTCTGCGGTTAAGCCATACATTCCTACTTTATCGGGTTGAGGCCAAATAATCTCGCCGGTGCGATTATTCATGGTTATGCCTGCCGGAAACTGGTAAGAAATAAGCGGTTGGTTAATATTTTGCAGGGCAGGCACTAATTTATACGCCAGGCTATCGCCGTTGCGGTCGTAAGCCGTAACATTGTGCCGGTAAACTTGCCCCACTACTCCCGTTGATATAATAGGTGCCATAAAAACCGGCGAATGATTACCGGTAACCCCTAAACCCATAACTACCGTAGACTGAATAAGCATGGGCGTACTTTGAGAGTTAGGAATATTTACAATACCACTGGCGCGGTTGGTTTCTTTAAAAGAAACAAGGTAGTTAGCAATGGCCGGAAACTGATGTTCTAAATAAATAACGCTCCGGTAAATAGTAGGGTCAGCCGCTAAAAGCGTTTTACCAGTACTATTGAGCTGGGCGGTACTGCCATCGCCAAAATCCAATACTCCCTGAACACCACCAGATGAATTAGCATCGTGGTATACGACCAGCTTGAAAAAATAACGCAACGGCGAGGTATTGGTCGTATCGGCGTGGTACGTTAATTCGGCGCCCCTAATATGGGTGGCCCCGGCCGGATTAGAAATAAAAATTAAACTAGAAAAGCAACTCAGCAACAGGTAATAGCAAGCGGTAAAATTTTTCATAAGCGCAAGCAATTTAGGTGGTTACTAAATAAATATAACGGATTAAATATAAAAAGGCGTATTTACATTCTCTTTATTTTTTAGAATTATTTAAATAATTTCTACAATAGATATTCATAATAAATCTCTATAAAAAATAAGTACTGAACGGCTCTTGGCCGCACCGGTAGCCAAACACCTGGCAACTAAATATTTTTCCGGCGAAATCAGATTGTGAAATATGCGGCAGGTTTGCGAACTTTGTTTAGCCTTGTATTTTTGGCTAAACCTGCTTGCCCTTGAATAACCAGTTAGAATTTAACCCAGCCGAATTACTCCCCGCCGAACGCATCACGCTTTTTGCGGATGTAATTTTGCCATTGCCCCTGCCCAAGCTATATACGTACCGTGTGCCTTACGAAATGAACGACGAGGTAATGGTAGGTGTGCGGGTAATTGTGCAGTTTGGGGCCAAAAAAGTATTAAGCTGCATTGTAGCCGCCGTACACGAGAATCCGCCGGTGGGTTACCAGGCCAAATATATTCTGGAAGTAATCGACGAGAAGCCGGTAGTTACCAACCCGCAGCTTCGCATTTTTAACTGGATTGCCGAATATTACATGTGCACCATTGGCGAGGTAATCAATGCCGCCCTGCCTTCGGCGTTAAAACTCAGCAGCGAATCGCGTATTCAGTTGCACCCGCAATTTAACCCCGAAGAAAGTGAATACCCTTTTTCGGCGCACGAAGAAAAAATAATATTTGCCCTGCAGCAAAACACCGCCCTTACCTTTACTGAAGTAGGTAATTTATTGCAGATTACCCATTTTCATAAAATAATAAAGTCGCTTATTCAAAAACAAGCCATTATTATTTTTGAAGAAATCTCGGAAAAATACACACCCAAAATAGTAAAGCGCTTAAAGCTGTCGCCGCATTTTATTCACGAAGCAGAACTACTCGAAGAGCTTTTATCACAATTGGCACCTAAACCAAAGCAGCTAGATATAATTATGCATTATTTGCAGCAGGTGCCGGTATACCAGAATGTGCATTTAAACGAGAAAGGTATCGATAAATCGGCTTTAATTTCTAACCCGCACCTCTCGCCGAGCGCCGTTAATTCGCTTATTCGCAAAGGTATTCTGGAGCAGTTTGATGTAATTGTATCGCGGTTTCCGACCGACGACCTGAAAAAAACCATGCCCTCGGCCTTATCGGAACACCAGGTAAAAGCCCGCGACGAAATATTAAGCTTATTTACCCAGAAAGATATTGTGCTGCTGCATGGCATTACCGGCAGTGGTAAAACCGAGGTGTACATTGATTTAATAAAAAAAGCCATGGAAGGGGGCGGCCAGGTGTTGTACCTGCTACCCGAAATTGCGCTCACGGCCCAGATTGTAACGCGCCTTATGAAGGTTTTTGGCAACCGATTAGGCGTGTACCACTCCAAGTTTTCGGATAATGAGCGGGCCGAGGTTTGGAACGGCATTCTAGCGGGACGGTTTTCGGTAGTGGTGGGCGTAAGGTCGGCTATATTTCTGCCTTTCCATAATTTATCGCTGATTATTGTCGATGAAGAGCACGAATCGTCTTATAAGCAATACGAGCCTTCGCCGCGATACAATGCCCGCGAAGTAGCCTTAATGCTGGCTACCTATCACCGCGCTAAAACCTTGCTGGGTTCGGCTACACCATCAGTAGAAACCTATTATAACTGCCGTTCCGGCAAATGGGGTTTGGTAACCATGAACCAGCGTTTCGGCGAAGCCGGTTTACCCGCCATTGAACTCGTAGACACCCGCCGCGAAAGCCTGAAAAAAAACATGTTCAGTCATTTTTCGCAACGCTTGCTGGGGACTATTGAAGAAAAGCTCAAAAAACAAGAGCAGGTAATTTTATTTCAGAACCGCCGCGGCTACGCGCCTTATATTAATTGCCACGATTGCGACTGGATTCCGAAATGCCAGCATTGCGCGGTTAGTTTGTCGTACCACAAGTTTAGCCACGAGCTGCGCTGCCACTACTGCGGCTATCACGAAAAAATGCCCTCGGCGTGCCCGGCCTGCGGCTCCACTGGTATAAAAACCGTGGGATTTGGTACCGAAAAAATAGAAGACGATTTAAAATATTTGCTGCCCGAAGTAAACGTGCAGCGTATGGACCTGGATACCACCAAATCTAAAAACGCCTACAGCCAGATTATCCAGGATTTTGAAAACAACCGGACCAACGTGCTGGTGGGCACCCAAATGGTAACCAAAGGTTTAGATTTTGAGAACGTGAGCTTGGTGGGCATTATAAACGCCGACAGCATTATCAATTATCCTGATTTCCGGGCGCACGAACGGGCTTACCAAATGTTTGTGCAGGTGAGCGGCCGGGCGGGCCGGAAAGGCAAGAAAGGCACCGTAATTATTCAGACGGCCAATCCCAACCAGCCTATTTTCCAGAAAATAATCGATAATGATTATTATGCCTTGTACGAGCACGAAATTACCGAACGCCGCAAACATGGATTCCCGCCTTTTGTGCGTATTATAAAAATTACGGTAAAGCACCTCGACGAAAAAATAAGCCAATTGGCCGCCGTGGAGTTAGCCAAATTATTTACCGACGGCCTGGGCCAAAACCACGTGCTGGGCCCGGAAGTACCGTATATTTTTAAAATCCGGAACATGTTCCTGAACGAAATTCACATTAAACTCGACCGGGAACACACCAGCTTAAAATCGGCTAAATTATTTATTGCAGACGTAATTACGCAGGTAAACCTGAAGAAAGAATACAAAGGTTTGCGGGTAGTGGCCGATGTAGACCCGATGTAGAATCTGTTTAAGGCAATACTCCGCAACTTTAATCTGGTATTTTTTAAGAGGGCTGAATTTTAAGGAAAGCTCTTTGGCACGAATTACGGTTCACTTAATATGCGCCATGATAAATAATATAAAACGCTAACTACTATAATTCCTTCTGCAGAAACGCTTTTAACTCATTTGAATCCAGGTCGGCCGCTACTATTTTACCCGTGGTATCAACCAGCAGGTTAAAAGGGATTAGCTGAATATTAAAACGTTTGGCATCTTCGGCTTTTATGCCTTTCAGCTCCGATATATGGTGTACATATATACTGTCCTCGGCAATAGCATTTGTCCATTTCTTATAATCATCGTCAACGGAAACAGCAATCATGTTGAAGCCGTTAGCCCGGTACTTTTTGTACAGTTCCTGGTACTTGGGCATTTCCCACCGGCAAGGGCTACACCACGAAGCCCAGAATTCTACCAGCGTATATTTATTCTCTTTAATAATAGCCGCGGCATCTAGCTTTTCTCCTGCCGGTGTAGTGCCGGCCAGGTGCTGTACCTGTTTACCCACTAAGTTCTGGTTCTTTTTCTCCCGCTTGCCATTTCGCTTAATCCAGTTGCCTAATATTTTACCATAAAAGCTATTTTGGCGCTCTTCCGGCAAAGCCGCAAAGTAAGAGCGGTAGGTGCCGGGTTGGGCAAATGTCTTGCTATCCAGAATGACATACAAAGCAATTTCCGAATTTGGATGCCTTTGTACAAACAATTCGCTGGCCTTGGCTAGATAGGCGCCAAATTTTTTCTCGAAAGTTCTGACGGAGTCGCCCCATTGCTCTATTAAGGCTTTATTACCCGAGTCGAAGGTTTGGGAGAATTTAGCTTTCACTAATTCTCTATCTGTATAAAAGTTAAATTTAATACTATCTTCTAATTGCAGGTATCTATCAAAATCCTTCTGAACCGGTGAAGTTGATGTAACTTCCGCATATTCTAATTGGGAGTAACCTATGGGAGCTTCGTAAAACTTTGGCCTTTCCCGGTTTATATCAAAGAATATTTGAACCGTATCAGCAGGCAAATAAAAGTAAGCATGAAAAATACTTCTTTCTTGACTATCTTTATAATATACTTGATAAATACCGGGTTCTTTTATTTGCTCTGTAAAGGCAAATTTACCGTTTTTTATAGTGGTTGTTTTGGCGTTATTAAATCTGGCCGTAAAGTCATCGAGTAGCAAAATAACCTCAGTGCCTTCGCAACTTTCGCAATCTTTTATCTCACCCTGGATTATTGACAGATGGTTCGCTCTCTGAGTGGTAGAAAGGTGGTTCTTGTTTTTTTCTCCTGAACAAGCAGTTATTAAAAACAGGAGCGTTATAAATACAAATGCTTTATTTTTAATAAGCATACAGTACACATTTTGCTTAAATAAGTAATAAAATTCTTGGTTGTAATTTCTTCCCCTACTGCTGATAATAGTATCTGATAGTACAGATCTCAGCCTGGTTCTATAAGCGCAAAGACTTTTCAGATTATCTATTATTAGGCTTTCTTTTGGTTAGGGTGTTAAAACCTGAATATGAATAAAATAATCCTTTCCACCAGAAAGCTATTTGTTAAAAATTTTATACGCCTTGCTCAAGAAAGTTGGATAAAGCGGTTCGCGGCGGGGCATATTTAAATAAAACAAAGCTATCAGGTTGTTTTCGGGGTCAATAATATACTCGGTGCCGTACAAGCCACCCCAGGCATAGGCCGTATTAGATACTTCCGGCACGGGCTTTTTTTGCGCATTATACAGTTCAAAGCCTAGCCCAAATTTAAATCCTTTGCCACCAGCGTTTACTTCCGGCAAACGGTTTACCATAGTCATGCTTTCAATGGTTTCGGGTTTCAAAATCCGGTGGCCGTTAAAGGTGCCTTTATTCAGCAACATCTGGCAAAATTTGGCATAATCTTCAATAGGGCCGTTCAGGCCAATAGCGCCTTCGGCATAGGTTTGCTCCGTGCTAACGGTGCCTTCGCTGTACATATTAGAGGCCGGCTCCAATTGACCGTTCACGAGGTTATAGGCCTTAACAAAGCGGCTAAGCTTATCCGGTGCAAAATACCAATCCGTTTGCGGCATACCGAGCGGTTCTAAGATGGTTTCTTTCACGTACTGTCGCAGCGGCTTCCCCGAAATGCGCTCTACCATATACGCCAACATATTGGTACTAATGTGATAGCTCCATTCGGTTCCGGGGTCGAAGCCGAGCGGGTATTTGGCCAAAGCCAGCATTTCTTCTTCTAAATATTTGGCGGTGCCCCTGCCCCCGGTGCGCTGGCCTATGGGCGCAGTGGCAGGTGTTTGCCCGGTAGCGCCGGCACTTGCATTATTTTTCTGCATTTCTGCCCGGCGAATTTTACCCACTAAACCGGCATTTAGGCCCGAACTGTGCGACATGAGGTGGGCAAAAGTCATCGGCGATTTTACCGGCCGTGTTTCGTAGGTGCCGTCGTCGTTTACCGCTGTAACCACTTTGTCGGGAATTCCGGGAAAATACTTCGAAACCGGGTCATCCACCGCTACCAAGCCTTTTTCCACCAGGGTCATGAAGGCAACGGTGGTAACGGCTTTGGTTTGGGAAAACAAGATGTAATAATCATCAACTGAAGCCGGAATTTTATTCTCCATGTCTTTCCAGCCAAAAGCTTTATGGTACACCACATTACCACCTTTGGCTACAAAAGCCGCCACGCTGCTGGCTTTCTTTTGGTCTACAAACGACTGCAGCAAAGAATCCAAACCAGCAATTTTTTCTGGACTGGTACCAACTACTTTTAAAGCTGCTTTGCGGTTAAATTGTTCCGGCACCGCGGCAGTTTGCTTTAAAGATTTGCATCCGAAGACTAAAATAATGGTCGCCAGTATAGCTAAACCAGAATAACTTTTCTTCATACCATTTTAAGATTAATTAGGGAGTAAGCACCTAAGTATTAAAAATATTTTCTTTGTTTTAGAAGTTTCCAGCCTTTATAGTACAGCCAAGATATTGGGCTAAGTCATTATGTAAGAACACAGTGGCTTTACCTTTTTGCCTTTACAGACTTTGTTGATTATAAATGGGCATTTGTTTCAATTTACGGGCACAAACCGAGAAGTAAACATACTAATAATCCAAACTTGTTTTTGAGATGGAAATACAACAAGAAAGCCTGATGATATCAGGCCTTCTTGTTGTATTTTTTGTTTTTG
>NZ_JBMQUD010000076.1:0-47093 GCF_057359045.1 Adhaeribacter sp. | reverse complement strand
TAATATGCACCGGCGCATCTAGTTTGTTTTGGCTGGCCAATGGCAATAAAGCCAACTGAATACAGGTAGCAAAACAGCCAGGGTTGGCAATATTTTTAGCTTTAACAATAGCTTCTTTCTGTAACTCTGGTAAACCGTATACAAACGTGCGGTCATCTAAATCAGTGGTAGGGGCTAAGCGGAAATCCTGGCTTAAGTCAATAATTTTAACCTCTGCCGGAAATTTTTGTCCTTCTAAGAATTTTTTAGCCGCGCCGTGGCCTACGCACAGAAATACCACATCAACGGCATCGGAATATTCGGTGCTGAAAGTCAGTTCAGTTTCGCCGAGCAAGTCGGTATGAACTTCGTAAACCGGACGGCCACCGTTGCTGGAGCTATGGATAAAACTTATTTCGGTATTAGGATGCTGCAACAAAATGCGCAGGAGTTCGCCGCCCGTATAGCCCGCACCACCAACAATGCCAACCCGAATTTTCTGGTCGGAGGTTTGGTTAGCGCTCATTTACTTTCTGGTAAATCATGGTTTGGTTACCGAATATTTTAGAGAAGCCTTTCACGTCTTCGCCGGTCCAGGCGTTGTTCATTTCGCCGTAAGAACCAAATTTAGAAGACATTAAATCGTGCGCTGATTCAATACCCACCACGTAGAAGCGGTAAGGCGCCAAACCAACGGTTGCAGTGCCGCTTACGGTAGCTTGCGTATCTTCTAAAAACTTCTCGATGTTGCGCATAACGGGGTCCAGGAACTGGCCTTCGTGTAATAAGTTGCCGTACCACACGGCTAACTGATCTTTCCAGTAAAGCTGCCATTTGGTAAGCACATGTTTTTCTAAAGCATGGTGCGCTTTAATAATTACCATGGGCGCAGCAGCTTCAAAACCAACCCGGCCTTTAATACCAATGATCGTATCGCCCACGTGAATATCGCGGCCTACACCAAATGGCGCGGCAATTTCGTTCAGCTTCTGAATAGCTTCTACCGGGTTCTCGAACCGCTGGTCGTTGATGCCTTTTAATTCACCTTTTTCAAAAAGTAACTTTACTTCTTCGGGGTTCTGTTTCGTAACTTGCGTTGGCCAGGCTTCTTCGGGCAAGTAACCGTAAGAGGTAAGCGTTTCTTTACCACCCACCGAGGTACCCCACAAACCTTTATTGATAGAATAAGCGGCTTTCTCGAAGTTCATTTCTACGCCGTGCTGCTTCAGGAAATCAATTTCTTCCTGGCGCGATAATTTTAAATCCCGGATAGGGGTTAGGATTTCTACGTCCGGAATCATGATGTTAAAAATCATGTCGAAACGCACCTGGTCGTTGCCGGCGCCAGTGCTACCGTGCGCCACATAATCCGCATCAATTTCTTTGGCATAACGGGCAATGGCCAAAGCCTGGTACACGCGCTCGGCACTTACCGATAAAGGGTAAGTATTATTTTTTAAAACATTACCAAAAATAAGGTACTTAATGCAGCTATTGTAATAATCGCCGGTTTCATCCAGGGTTAAGTGTTGCTTTACACCCAAGGCATAGGCCCGGCGTTCTATTTCGGCTAATTCATCGGCGCTGAAACCACCGGTATTAACAATTGCTGAATAAACTTCGAGGTTTTGTGTTTCGGAAAGATATTTAACACAATACGAGGTGTCGAGGCCGCCACTAAAGGCCAGTACCACTTTTTTCATGTAGGTTACAGGTTGATAAGGTTATACTACCGGTAACAGATTTAAACCCCATTAACGGTATTTTTACTGATTTAACGTTGCAATTTACTAAAATAAACTGCCCAGCACGGTCCGCAACGAATGCATCATGCCTTTATTCTTGTTCTCGCGCAATAATACATGTTGTTTAAACTGCATCCAACGCTCGTATAATTTAGAATTTTTAACAAAATCTAACAGGCCTTTATCTTCTTTAGAATCGGGCTGACTAGGAGTCTCTTGATTCTGACTTTTCTTTTTGCTTTTTTCTTCTTCGGCCGGATCGTACAGCATGGCCGTACACAAGCAATTTTTGCGTTCCTTGGCTGTCAGGATATCAAAATTCACGCAGCTGCGACAACCCTTCCAAAAAGCTTCATCGTCGGTCAGTTCCGAATAAGTAACCGGTTTATAACCCAGATCAGAGTTAATTTTCATCACGGCCAAACCGGTAGTTAAACCAAATATTTTGGCATGCGGATATTTCTTGCGCGAAAGCTCAAATATTTTTTCTTTGATGCGCTTGGCTAAACCGCTTTGCCGGAAATTAGGCGACACAATTAAACCTGAATTAGCCACGTAATCGCCGTGCCCCCACGTTTCGATGTAGCAGAAACCTGCCCACACATTGTCGTGGCTTAAGGCAATAACGGCTTTACCTTCCAACATTTTTTCCACGATATAATCGGGCGACCGCTTGGCTATACCAGTACCCCGTAACTTAGCCGACGATTCCATTTCATCCACAATAATCTGGGCAAAATGGGTATGTTCGGCGGTAGCCACTTGTATGATAAAATCTGCATCCACTTGTGGCGGCACAAGTTGTTCGGCATTAACAGATTTATTATTTTGGATCATCTTGATCGAAAAAATTAAAAATGAATAAAAACCCTGCTACAGGAAAATTAAAAAAACACAAAAAAGAGTTGAGAAGAAGGCAACTACGTAGGTCACCCGGAACAGACTACGCCCGCAAGGGGTAGACCTGTCTATACGCAGGATTTACAAACGGAGACGCCATTGCCTTGGGGCAAGGCAGCGCGGCAAAGAAGTTGCGATATGTGGTATATTTCTCCATTAAATTCGCGGCAAATGTAATAAATTTACTCAATTAGAAAATCTTTGTTTTAAAAAATTTAAAAATTAATAATTTATTCTGTTTAACCACTCTTGTTTTGTCCTGAAAATCAGCTGAAAGCTTTCTGTTCTTATAAAAATTATTTGTCGGTTATAGTTCAAAAACCGGGCCTAAATTATTTAAACCACCTTTCCATTTTATTATACAGGTAAGCTAATTTGGAAATGTAAAAAGAAGTCTTTCTTTTCGCGGTATGAATATTTGTATTGTGGGCCTGGGCTTACTGGGCGGGTCGTTTGCTTTAGGGTTAAAGCAATTGCAAAAGCCTTATTATTTTATTGGGGTAGAAAACAATCCGGCCCATGCTGCCAAAGCCTTGGCCTTGGGTTTGGTAGATGAAATATTGCCCTTAGACATAGCTATTGCCAAAGCCGATTTAACCGTGTTGGCGGTGCCGGTAAATGCCTTAGTAAATATGTTAATACCGGTTTTAGATATTTTGCCGGAGCAAGCTACGTTAATAGATTTTGGTTCTACCAAAGAACTTATTTGCCGGGTAGTAGAAAACCACCCTAAACGGGCACAGTTTGTGGCCGTGCACCCTATTGCAGGTACCGAAAACTCTGGCCCAGAAGCGGCTTTTGCCGGTTTGCTCCCGCACAAGATTATGATTATTTGTGATAAGGAAAAAAGCCGGCCGCAATCGGTAAAGCTGGTAGAAAATATTTTCCAGGATTTGGAAATGCGGTTAAGCTACATGCCCGCCGACTCCCACGATTTGCACCTGGCTTACGTGTCGCATTTAAGTCACATCAGTTCTTTTGCCCTGGGCGCTACCGTTTTAGAAAAAGAAAAAGACGAAGAAAATATATTTAACATGGCGGGTAGCGGTTTTTCTTCTACGGTTAGGTTGGCCAAAAGCTCTCCCGAAATGTGGGCGCCCATATTTACTCAAAACAGCCGCAATATTTCGGAAGCTTTGGCCAGTTATATCCAAAAGCTTCAGGAATTTAAAAACATGATCGACCAGCAAGACGAGGCGGCCAGCTACGAACTCATGAAAAAAACAAACGAAATTCGCCGGATTTTAAGCGGCATCGACCCTAAATAATTTTACGAATATTAATCTTCGTACACCCGCAGATTATCGCCGGTAAGAGTAGTTTTATATTGTTTTAGCGCTGTGGTAGCCGGGCCATTTAGAACGGAGCCGCTTTCGCTAAAATTAGACCCGTGCAACGGACAACTAAACCGCTTGCCGGTTGCATCATAATCAACGGTGCCGCCCTGGTGGGTGCAGGTAGAAGAAACGGCTACATAGCTGCCCGTAGTAGTATAAGCCACAATAATGCCGTTACTTTTTAAAGCATTGCCGGGTACTTTTAAGATACTATTGGCCGGACTAGCTAAATTAAGCGTGAAATCTTTTTTATCGGTACTGCCCGGATTAGGATCTTCGTCTTTAGAACTGCTGCAACTGCCTAAACAACCGGCAGAAAATAAGGTAGCGGCACTTATGCCTAATAGCGATAAAAATTCTTTTCTTTCCATAGGGGTACGGTTTTTCTGAAGGCTTACATTTTGTGCCTCCAGCACGTACCCAAGTTTAAAAGGGTTGCTTTGCCAGTTTAAATTATAAAAATAAATATATACTTGATTAATTTTATAGGAAAGAGAAACTTAATCGCCTACTTTTAAAAAGATTTTAAGCTGGGCAAACCAATCGCCTGAATATTTATTTTATTTAACTTTTTAGTTTAATCAGAATAATACTTTTACTCTTTCGTTAGAATTGTTAATTTATGTTAGGGTGATAACAACCGTGATCCGGCCAGGCTTTACCCAATGTAAAAGGATATATGCATAAAAAGTTATTTTTATTCCTGGTTTTTATCTTTAGTTTTTCGGCCTGTAAGCCGGCTTGTCCTATTTACTCCTGTCATATTCGTAAACAGCATTTACACGGCAAAAAAGTGTACCGGGGGCAACCTATCCTTAAAAAGCAGAACCCCCGTATAGGCGAAAAACTGCCCAAAAAAGCTGCTCAGGATAATCAGAAATCCCAAAATCAAGACCGGAAGAAGAAGAAATAACGCTAGGCAAAAAGGCTAAAAATGCGTAACTTGCGCCTTTTATGATTTAAACCAGATTTAATTTTTGACCTACCTCTATGGCTGATGGCGAAAAAATAATACCTATAAATATTGAAGATGAAATGCGTGGGGCTTACATCGATTATTCGATGTCGGTTATTATATCCCGCGCTTTACCGGATGTACGCGATGGCTTAAAACCGGTACACCGCCGGGTTTTGTACGGAATGTCAGAACTGGGCGTTTCTTATAATAAAGCTTACAAAAAATCGGCCCGTATCGTGGGCGAAGTACTGGGTAAATACCACCCGCACGGCGATTCCTCGGTTTATGAAACCATGGTCCGGATGGCCCAGGACTGGTCCTTGCGTTACCCGCTGGTAGATGGCCAGGGTAACTTTGGTTCTATCGACGGCGATTCGCCGGCCGCCATGCGTTACACCGAAGCCCGCCTGAAACGAATTGCCGATGAATTATTAGCCGATCTTGAAAAAAATACCGTTGATTTTGTTCCTAACTTCGACGACTCCCTGAACGAACCTAGTGTAATGCCGGCTAAAATACCCAACCTACTGATAAATGGTACTTCGGGTATTGCGGTAGGCATGGCTACCAACATGGCGCCCCACAACCTTTCGGAAGTGGTAAACGGCATTGTGGCTTACATTGATAACAACGAAATTACCATTGCCGAGTTAATGGAGCACATTACAGCTCCTGATTTCCCGACCGGCGGTATTATATATGGCTATGAAGGTGTACGTTCGGCTTTTGAAACAGGTCGAGGCCGCGTTATTGTGCGGGCCAAGGCTACTTTCGAAACATTACCTTCTGGTAAGGAGCAAATTATTGTTACCGAAATTCCATACATGGTAAACAAGGCGGCCATGATTGAAAAAACAGCCGCTTTAATCAACGAGAAAAAAATAGAAGGTATTTCGGACTTGCGCGACGAATCGGACCGCGATGGTTTACGCATTGTATACGATCTGAAACGTGATGCCATGCCCAACGTGGTACTGAATAACCTCTATAAATATACCCAGTTACAATCTTCTTTCGGGGTAAACAACGTAGCCTTGGTGGCAGGCCGCCCCATGACCCTGAACCTGAAAGACCAGATTAAATATTTTGTGGAACACCGCCACGAAGTAGTAATCCGGCGCACTGAGTACGAACTGGCCGAAGCACAGAAACGGGCGCATATTTTAGAAGGTTTATTAATTGCCCTCGATAACCTCGATGAAGTAATTAATTTAATCCGCTCTTCGCGCGATCCGGAGATTGCCCGCGCGGGTTTAATTGAACGCTTCAGTTTAAGCGACATTCAGGCCCGGGCCATTTTGGATATGCGTTTACAACGTTTAACCGGCCTGGAGCGCGATAAAATTGTAAAAGAGTACGAAGAGATTAAAGCTTTGATTACGCATTTGCAAGAAATACTGGCGAGCGAAGCCTTACGGATGCAAATAATTAAAGATGAGCTGACCGAAATTAAAGACCGTTATGGCGATGACCGCCGCACAAGTGTCGAAATGTCGTCGAGCGATTTCTCGATGGAAGACATGATTCCGGATGAGAGCATGGTAATCACCATTTCGCACGAAGGTTACATTAAACGGACGGCTTTAACTGAGTACCGGAGCCAGGGCCGCGGCGGTGTTGGTTCGCGGGGTGCTTCGGCGGGTAAACAAGACGATTTTACTGAGCATTTATTTATTGCCAATACCCATAATTATATGCTCTTCTTTACCGAGCACGGGCGGGTATTCTGGTTAAAAGTTTATGAAATTCCGGAAGGCGGCAAAACCACCAAAGGCCGGGCCATTCAGAACTTAATCCAGATTGAGAAAGATGATAAAATCCGGGCAGTAATTAACGTGTACGATTTAAAAAATCCGGATTACGTTTTAAACAATTACCTCATTTTCTGTACCGAGAAAGGTATCATCAAAAAAACACCTTTAGAAGCCTATTCCCGTCCGCGGTTAAATGGTATAAATGCTATTACCATAAACGATGGGGATTGCCTGCTCGACGTGCAGTTAACCAACGGTACCAACGATATTGTATTGGCCTTAAAATCAGGCCGGGCCGTAAGGTTTAACGAAGACAAAGTTCGTTCGATGGGCCGGAATGCCGCTGGTGTACGGGGCGTAACCCTGGCCAACGACGACGACAAAGTAGTTGGTATGGTTTGTGTTAAAGATGAGCAAATGAATTTGCTGGTTGTGTCGGAAAAAGGTTTCGGAAAACGTTCGTCTATTGAAGAATATCGTATAACCAACCGGGGCGGTAAAGGCGTTAAAACCTTAAATATTACCGAGAAAACCGGTCATTTGGTAGCCATACACGGGGTAGTAGATAACGATGATTTAATGATCATCAATAAATCCGGTATTACCATCCGCTTACGAATTGCTGATTTGCGCGTGATTGGTCGGGCTACCCAGGGCGTACGGTTGCTTAAAATAAACGAGGGCGATGAAATATCGTCGGTAGCTAAAATAGAAAACGAAGAAAAGGCTGAAGAAATAGCCGAGGAAATCGTGTTAAGCCAATCGGAATTACCGGCTGATGAATCGCTTAATCAGGATTTAATAGACCCAGATTTAACTGATCCGGACTTGATTAATGAAAATTAATATTTACTTTAACTTTAAACACAAACACAAAAACCAATTTATGAAAAAGGCCATATTAACAGCAGTTGCGGCTTTTAGTTTGCAACTGGCTTTTGCCCAAAACGGAGCTGTTACTAATGCATCTTTACACCTTAAAAATGGTACATTAGATAAAGCAAAAACCGAAATTGACAAAGCCGTTGTACACGAGAAAACCGCCAACAGCGCCAAAGCCTGGTTTACCAAAGGCGAAATTTATGCCGGTATGGCAAATAATCCCATTTATGGTAAACTGGCGGCTAATCCTTTAGACGAAGCTTTGGCGGCATACGATAAAGCCATTGCTTTAGATAAACCCGGCGGGGAGTTTGCCAAGCAAGCTGAGGAAAAGAAAAAATCATTAAGCGAAGCAGTTTATGTTACGGCGCTTAACGAAGGCGTTAAAGCTTACCAGGAGCAAAAATTTCCGGAAGCTATAACCGCTTTTACCAAAGCCCAACAAGCTAATCCGCAGGATACTACCGCTTACTTGTATGCGGCCATGTCGGCAGAACAGTCTAATAACTACTCCGTTGCGAAAGAAAATTACCGCAAACTTATTGGCATTAAATATTCCCGGCCTACCGTTTACAACCGCTTATATTATATAGCCAAAGAAGTTGATAAAAACGAAGCGGAAGCCCTGAAAGTATTGGAAGAAGGCTTAAAAGCCAATCCCAACAACAAAGAGTTAATGCTGGAAGAGCTAAACACCTACATTAGCTCTGGCCGGGGTACCGAAGCCATTGCCAAGTTGGAAAATGCCATCAAAGTAGACCCGAACAACGTAAATTTATATTTGGTTCTGGGGCAGGTTTATGAGCAAACCAAGAAATTTGATTTAGCTCAGGAAAATTACGAGAAAGCGTTAAAATTAGATCCGGCCAATGCCAATGCTAATTTTAACTTGGGGGTAGTACACTTTAATAAAGGTTACGAAATAAATAAAAAGCTGCGGGCCATGAACTCGGCTACTTATGCCAAAAATGCACCTAAATTAGAGCCCGAAATGAAAAAGCATTTCAACAACTCTCTGCCTTATTTCGAAGCCTCTTTAAAAGCAAACCCGAACGACTTAAATACTTTAGATACTTTAGCTAAAGTTTATCTAGCGCTCGGCCGTACCAAAGATGCTGAAGCCATGAACAAAAAGGCAGATGCAGCTAAAAAGCAATAATCTGCTTAAATTTTAAATAAAAAAGGGAGGCTTTTGCCTCCCTTTTTTATTTAAAATTTTTAGGTTATGAACCGGTATCAGTTTAATATCTAAGAGCAGTTAATACATTATTGGTGGTATTATCAACACTTTTGCCTGGCTGCACATTACTTTAGCCATTGATTTAAATTGTTATATATAAGTAATTGATATTCAATAGAATTAAATGTTGGTAATTTTTTTTAGCACTGTAAAAAAGTCAAACAGATTATAAGGCAACAGATTATCTTGTATATTGCCGGAGGTTTAATTCTTATGATTTTTAAGGAAAATATTGTTTATCAAATTCATCTGGATTTTAGAAATAAATATTCTATAATAATTCACCTCCTTTAGAAACTATAAAACTAATCAGTTTTTAAAAATATTATGCCATTCGGAGAAGCCCTGGAAATTTGCGTTGATTCAGTAGAATCTTGTTTGGAAGCTCAGAAAGCCGGAGCAACCCGCGTAGAATTATGTGCAGCATTGTTTGAAGGCGGCATTACGCCCAGTATGGGCTGCCTAAAACTAGCTCGTACCCATACGGATATTGGGTTACACGTACTTATCCGGCCACGAGGTGGCGATTTCTGTTATTCAGATTTAGAGTTCCAAATAATGCTGCAGGATCTGCAATTTATAAAAGATATTGGCTGCGATGGGGTAGTGATTGGTCTGTTACAACCAGATGGTCAGATAGATGCAGAACGAACCTCTAAACTGATGGCTGCCGCCCGGCCTTTGTCGGTTACTTTTCATAGGGCTTTTGATATGACACCAGAACCGTTTGCCGCTTTGGAAACATTAATTAACCTGGGTGTAGATCGCTTGCTCACTTCTGGTCAGGAAAAAACGGCTTTAGAAGGATCGGAATTGATAAAGCACTTGGTGAAAAGAGCAACCGGAAGAATGGTTATAATGCCGGGAGGCGGAATAACCGAAAGAAATATTTCTAGGATTAAGCGGGAGACCGGCGCACAGGAATTTCATTTATCCGCCCGTAAAAAAATAGCCGGCACAATGCAATACCAAAATAACCGGGTAAGTATGGGCGGAGAACTCCGGCTACCGGAATACGAATTGGCTTTGGCCGATGCAAACCGCATTGCCAGTGCACTTAAGGCCATCCAGGCCGAATAATTTAAATTTATTCTATCATGAACAGTCGGCGTAACTTTATAATTAAATCTATATTAAGCGCGACGGGCTTGGGTAGCTTAACCTGGCGGAAGGCGTTTGCCCAATCGGCACCAGTTGCCACCAAGCCCATTGTAGTATCTACCTGGAACCACGGTTTAGACGCGAACGAGGCTGCCTGGAAAGTACTTTCTGGCAATGGCCGGGCTTTAGATGCCGTAGAAACCGGGGTTAAAGTAAGTGAAGCCGACCCCAAAGTAAATACCGTAGGTTACGGTGGTTACCCCGATCGGGAAGGTAAAGTAACCCTGGATGCCTGTATTATGGACGAAGAAGGAAATTGCGGATCGGTTGCATTTCTGCAGAATATTAAACACCCCATTTCGGTGGCACGCCTGGTTATGGAAAAAACGCCGCACGTATTTATGGTAGGCGAGGGCGCGCAACAATTGGCTTTAGCCAACGGATTTAAAAAAGAGAATTTGCTTACCCCACAAGCGGCTAAAGCCTGGAAAGAATGGCTAAAAACGTCTAAATACAAACCTGTTATAAACGCCGAAAACCACGATACCATTAGTATGCTGGCCATCGATGCGCAGGGCAATATGTCGGGGGCTTGTACCACCAGTGGGGCCGCCTGGAAAATGCACGGCCGCATCGGCGATTCGCCCATAATTGGTGCCGCTTTGTTTGTAGATAATGAAGTAGGGGGCGCGTGTGCCACGGGTTTAGGCGAGGCCGTTATAAAAATGGTGGGTAGCCATTTAGTCGTAGAATTAATGCGCCAGGGGCGGTCGCCGCAAGAGGCTTGCCAGGCTGCCGTAGAACGCATCATCAAAAAACAAAAGAACTACAAAGATTTGCAGGTTGGGTTTTTGGCCATGAATAAAGCCGGTGAAGTAGGCGCTTATAGTATTCAGATTGGGTTTAATTATGCCATCCATAATGGCCAACAGAATAAATTAATCGATTCTAAAAGTTTTATAAAATAAAGCAGCTTCTGGTCTGGCTCGCTAATAGAGCCTTACCATTTATCCGCTTAAATTTTTAAAGTAAAAATTATTCTTTTCTGATTCAGTCTTGTTCTGTGTTTTCGTACTAAACCATCTGTTGGCCAGCGCAGGGTGTTTTTACCAAATCCGTCAGGCTAAGTAGAATTTATTACTCATAGCTGGCGCAAGTTTAGCGAAGCGTAACTTCTTGTGCCAGTTTAATACTGACCAGTTGCCAAACTATTTCCTACCCACTGCAGAATGATCGCAAAACTAAAGGTTAAATGCTATTTTAGCCTACGCAGCATTTTTTATTACCCCCAATTTTCTGTCCCAATTTTTCTTCTTTACCTATTTCGTAACCCAGGTTAAGGGCGCCACCGATATAAGCCGGTATAATATTTTTTAACCAAGGCTTTATTAACTATTTTTGCGCACGATTATTTTAACCCAACATGGCAATTTCTAAAACCTATAACCCCAAAGAAGTAGAAGAAAAGTGGTACCAAAGCTGGCTGGATAAAGGCTTTTTTCGGTCTAAACCCAACCCCAAAAAGGAGCCTTACACCATTGTAATTCCGCCACCCAATGTTACCGGTGTGCTGCACATGGGCCACATGCTTAACAATACCATACAAGATATATTGGTGCGGCGTGCTCGTATGCAAGGGAAAGAGGCTTTGTACCTGCCCGGCACCGACCATGCTTCTATTGCCACCGAAACCCGCGTGGTAGCCATGTTAAAAGAAAGAGGTATTTTAAAAGAAGAAATTGGTCGCGAAAAATTCTTAGAATATGCCTGGGAGTGGAAAGAGAAATACGGCGGCATTATTCTGGAACAACTTAAAAAATTAGGTGCTTCCTGCGATTTCGACCGAACCCGGTTTACCATGGAGCCCGTTATGACCGAGGCCGTAATCCAGGTTTTTGTTGATTTATACCGCAAAGGCTTAATTTACCGTGGCATCCGGATGGTGAATTGGGACCCACAAGGTAAAACCGCCTTATCCGACGAAGAAGTAATTTACAAACCGGTTAATTCTAAATTATATTACATCAACTACCAGGTAGCCGATGAGCCCGGTCAGTACTTAACGGTGGCTACTACGCGGCCCGAGACTATATTGGGTGATACCGCTATTTGCATTAACCCCAACGATACCCGTTACCAACACTTGCGCGGTAAACAGGCCATTATTCCTTTAATTAACCGGGCCATTCCCATTATTTTCGACGAGTACGTAGATATGGAGTTTGGTACCGGCTGCTTAAAAGTAACGCCGGCCCACGACCTGAACGATTATGAACTGGGCGTAAAGCATAATTTACCGGTTATTGATATTCTGAATGATGATGGTACCCTGAACAGCAAAGCCCAGATATTTGTAGGCGAAGACCGCTTTGTGGTACGGAAAAAAATTGCCAAAGAGCTGGAAAGTAACGGCTTGCTGGTAAAAACCGATGACATCACAAACAATGTAGGCTATTCCGAAAGAACCGATGCGGTAATTGAGCCTAAGCTATCTATGCAGTGGTTTCTTAAAATGGAAAAACTGGCCGAACCTGCTTTGCGGGTAGTAATGGACGATTCCATCCGGTTGCATCCGCCCAAATTTAAAAATATGTACCGCTCCTGGATGGAAAACATTCATGATTGGTGCATCTCGCGGCAATTGTGGTGGGGACAACGCATTCCGGCTTATTACCTGCCCGATGGTACTTTTGTAGTAGCTACTACCGCCGAAGAAGCTTTAGCGCTGGCACGGGAAAAAGCTGGTAACGAAGCTTTAACCGAAACCGATTTGCGGCAGGACGAAGACGTATTAGATACTTGGTTTTCGTCGTGGTTGTGGCCTATTTCGGTTTTTGATGGATTTAAAGATCCGGATAATGCCGATATTAATTATTATTACCCCACCAACGATTTGGTAACGGCGCCGGAGATTTTATTTTTCTGGGTAGCCCGTATGGTTATGGCGGGGCTGGAATATCGCCGCGAAGTTCCTTTCCGGAACGTTTACCTGACCGGCATTGTCCGGGATAAACTTGGCCGGAAAATGTCTAAGTCGTTGGGTAATTCGCCGGATGCGCTGGCCTTAATTGAGCAATACGGTGCCGATGGCGTGCGGACGGGCATGTTATTTAGTTCGCCGGCAGGTAACGATTTGCCTTTCGATGAAAAGCTTTGCGAACAAGGGCGTAATTTTAGTAACAAAATCTGGAATGCTTACCGCTTAATTAGTGGCTGGCAAATTGATGAAACTTTACCTAACCCGAACGAACTGGCAATAAATTGGTACAATGCCAAGTTTAACCAGGCTTTTGAGCAAATAGAAGATCATTTTAGCAAATTCCGGATTTCGGACGCGCTGCTAACCGTTTATAAATTAGTTTGGGATGATTTCTGTTCGTCGTATTTAGAAATGATTAAGCCGGCTTACCAAAGTCCCATCGACCAGGCTACTTACAATGCTACCATTAAATTCCTGGAAAATAACCTAAAGTTGCTGCATCCTTTTATGCCTTTTATTACCGAAGAAATTTGGCAGGACATTAAAGAACGCAGCGATAAAGAATATTTAATTGTATCGGCATGGCCCAAAGGTGGTACCACCGACACCATTCTGCTGGAGCGCATGGAAAAAGCCATGGATATTATTGCGGGTATCCGGAATGTCCGGAATTCTAAAAATATACCACAAACCAAAACGTTGGCCGTGGCTATTAAAACCCAGGAACAAAGTATTCTAGCCCCTTTTGAATTGCTGATTGCTAAACTGGCTAACTTATCGGAATTAAATTATGTAGAGGAGACGCCGGAAGGTAGCTTTAATTTTGTAATTGGTGGCAGCGAATTTTTTATTCCGATGGAAGGTGCCGTTGATCCGGCAGCTGAACGCGAGCGTCTGCAAAAAGAACTGGAATATACCCAAGGTTTCTTGGCAGCGGTAGAAAAGAAATTGAGCAACGAACGTTTCGTGAAAGGAGCGCCGCCGGTAGTACTGGAAAAAGAATGGCAGAAAAAAGCTGATGCCGAAGCAAAAATCAAAGCTTTGGAACAAAGTTTAGCTTCCATTGGGTAAATTATTTTGTTTGCACCTAAGTAAGTAGATAATTGAAAGTAATAATATTTGATATTTGTTTTAAATATTTAAATTTAAGGATAAGACTTTCGTACAGCGGAAAAATAATTATTTCCTTTTGGCCCTTGCTGGATTATTCAGAAAACTGGCTGGTGAAAACACCCAGCTAGGGCGGCTTTTGCGAAAACCCAACATTTAAATACAATTTGTAGGGCAATTATCTTCTGTTACCTATAAAGAATAAGTACTTTCCTTAAATTTAAACACGCTTTTAAAAAAACACCCCGCACCACCATATTGGGTAAATAGCCCAATAAAGCTGGTGCGGGGTGTTTATATTTTATGGTGTAATGCGCAGCGCTAAACCCGTTCTAATTTTATGGGGTAAGTTTTGCCGGATGCCCATTGCGGCACGTAAATATTCTCGTCAGAATCTACGCAAACATCGTGGGGGTGCAAAAAGCCCATAAAAGACCGGTCTTTACGTTGTTCCTGTAAAACATTTTTCACGTATTTGGGTTCAGTACCGCCCGGTGTAGAAATTACCCGGTCTTTTTCATCGAAAATGGTGATATAGCCCGAGTCTTTGTAATCCTGGGAAGTACTGCGGTAAACGGCGGCGTACATGTTTTTGCCTTTGATAACCGGCCGGCAAATAAAAGAACCCGGCACCGGAATAGTAGCCAGATATTTGCCATCCAGTGTAAATCGTTTGAGGCTCATGTGCGAGCGATCCGTTACCAATAAAGTAGGATTTTTAGCATCGCGGGTATCTACCAGCACCCCGTGGCAGCACTCAAAAGTACCATCGGTGGCGCCTTTGCCGCCAAAATGCCGGATATATTCACCTTTGCGGTTGTACTGGGTAACAAAGTTTTTTCCGTAACCATCGGCTACGTAAATATCGCCATTAGCGGGATTTACAGCGGTTTCGGTGGGCCTAAACTCGCCGGGGTGGTTGTATTCTTTTATCTCGCGCGGATAATCAATCTTAAATATTTCTTTTCCTTTCAGATCGGTTTTAATTACCTGGTTACGGTCGGTATCGGTGATGAATAAAAACTGTTCGCTGCCTTCTGTACTAAGCGTTAAGCCGTGGCCGCCCGGATAGCTGTTGCCCCAGGTCTCTAGTAATTTCCCGGATTTATCATAGATTAAAATATTGTTACGAATTTCGTTTGTAAGCATAATAAGGCGCCCTTGGGCATCTTCTACCATTTCGTGACAGTCGTTCACCGGGTTTTTAGCGGCATCCAGCAGTCCCCAACCTTCTACTACCCGGTAACGATGCGAATTATGGCCCAAGTTTATTTCAGTTTTCTGTGCAAAAGCCTTTTTTACCCAAATATGCGGGTATAAAGCGCTTATAGCTACCGCCGCACCTGTTTTCTTCAGAAATTCACGCCGGTCGTTATCAGGTTTGTTTATCATTATTGTTTTATGTTTTCTTATTAGAAACCTTAATGGTTTACTGGTCGAGAGTTCTTTCTGTAAATGCCACAGCTTCTGCTACAGTAATCGAAAATATTCCAGCCTCTCCTTTATTAAAATGCTTTTGCCATTCTAAATAGCCTTCTCTAAAATCAGGAAGGTGGGCGTTACTCTTTTGAAGTTGCGTTACACTATTATCTAAAGATGTTAAGCTAAAAGGCATGTGAACTATGCTATGTCCATAATATTTATCTGATTGTTTACTTTTCAGGTTTACATTATCTACAGCAATATGGATTATGGTGCCTACATTTGGGTATTCTTCAATTTTTAAAATAGTTAAATAGGAGGCCTCTTCTCTCTTTCTCGTTTTATAATTCCAAATCTGTCCAACTCTGTATTCCCTTTTTGAATTATTCATTTCAGCATTGTTTTTCTTTGATATTACAACTTGTGATAATGAAGTTAAAATTCAAAGAATCAGGCCAAGATTAACTTTACAGCTCTTTAAAATCACTTAACTTTTAAGCTTGTTTTACCTCTTTGGGTGCTTCTTTTTTGCCAAATAATTCCATTACCGGTTTGGCTATACCATCAGGTGTAGTATAAAAAGGCCGTTCTTCAATTATGGCGTGGGCATCTTGCGGTATGCCTAAGGCATGGTAAACAGATTGGTGAATCTGGGCAATTTTAACTGGTTTTTCAATGGTTTTGCAGGGGCGTTCATCGGCGGTTTTGCCGTATACATGTCCTTTCTGAATACCACCGCCAAACATCAGGATAGAGCAACCGTCGGTAAAGTGGCGGTGCATACCGTAATTCTTAATATCGTTGATGATAGTGGGTTGATCTACCTGGTGCTTCACTTCGGCGCCCGGGCGGCCTTCCAGCATCATGTCGCGGCTAAATTCGCTGGCCAGAATCACGAGCGTACGATCCAGGTGGCCGGTGCGTTCAAGGTCTTTAATCAATTGGGCAACCGGCGCATCAATCTCTTTTTTCATGTCGCGTAAGCGCGTATGACCATTTTCGTGGGTATCCCAACCCAGAAAAGGAACATACTCGGTGGTTACGCTAATAAAGCGGGCACCTTGTTCGGTGAGCCGGCGGGCCAGCAAACAGCCTAAACCAAACTTACCGGTATTGTAAATATTGTAGCTTTCTTTGGGTTCTGTAGTTAAATCAAAAGCTTTGGCTTCCGGCGAGTTCAGAAACATATACGATTGCTCCATCGCCCGCCTAAGCGATTCTTTCTGGTAATCGCTGCCAAATTCGCCAAAGGCGCTCTCGCTGATTAATTTATTATAAAGCTGGTTGCGGCGCTCAAAACGTTTATACGACATGCCTACCGGTGGTTTTACACTATCTAGCCCGGTGGTAGGGTCCGGAATCATAAACGGCCCAAATTCATTGCCCAAAAAGCCGGAAGTATGAAAAGCTTTGAGTTCTTCGCCTTCGCCTAAAGTTAAACGCTGCCCAATATCAATAAAGGCCGGAATAACCGTGTTTTTAGGACCAAGTTCTTTCGCAATCCAGGCGCCCATGTGGGGCGCCGCTACGGATTGCGGTGGTTCGTAACAAGTGTGCCAATGGTATTGGTGACGGGAATGCAGAATATGACCTAAATCGGCGGCCACGTAGGAGCGAATCAAAGTACCTTTATCCATGATTTGCCCGATTGACTCCAAGCCTTCGGAAAACTGAATGCCATCCAGAACGGTGGGAACAGCTTTAAAAGTACTTAATACCCGGTTAGAATCCAGGCCTTTTTCAAAAGGGGTATATCTTTTCGGATCGAAGGTGTCGGTATGGGCCATGCCACCGGCCATCCAAAGCAATATTACGGTATCGGCGGTAGAGTTGGCCAGGCGCTGTTTAACGGCATCAGATGCTAATAAAGCTTTATTTTTATCACGGCTGCAGGAGGATAATAAACCGGCTACGGGTGCCCCGGCCGCTAGTGCACCCAGCGTTGCGGCACTTGCCGTTTTTAAAAATTCTCTTCGGTTCCATTTGGAATGCATGGCAATAATTATTTTTAATATTTAATCAATTAAACTAAACAGACCTTCTTCTCTAATAAATCAATTGAAATTCTGGTAACAGTACTACCGCCCACAGAAAATCCTGCACATCCTCAGGGTCCGGCGACTCGCCGAGTACTTGCCTGGCCACATTGTATTCTTTAGGTAAAGGGGCCCGGCCGAGTGCTTTGCGGTAAACTTCCTTAATAATCATGTCGCTATTTTTATAACGGGCTACCCAATTATTGGCTCCTCTTTTTAATACGTTATTGAAGGCTTTGCCGTTGGTTAACTCTAAGGCTTGTAATAAATTAGCCTGCGAATCGCGGCCGGTAATTACGGTTTCGCGGTTAGGCCGGCCCAAAGCGATTAGAAAGCCGTCGTTTTTTACCAAAGAGGCGCGCACAAATGGGGTATTGGCCTGCTGGGGCTTTAATTCCGGAAAATGCTTATACTGCACCGCCGAATCGGAATAAACCGGTTGAATGGTGCGGCTAACCGCATCGGCAAATTGTTCAGCGGACATGCGTTTGCGCAGCATACCGGTAAATCGAAAATCCTGGGCATTAATTTTTTGCTCGTCCTGAATTTTTACCGAAGGCAGTTGATAGGTTTTAGAAGTCGCAATCAGGTAAATGAGTTCTTTAATATCGTAGTTGCGTTCTACGAAATCGGAGGCCAGCCAATCTAATAAATCCTGGCTCCAGGGCTCATTATCCATCGCATCTACCGGTGCCACAAGGCCTCTACCAAACATTTGTCCCCAAACGCGGTTTACAATGGTGCGATACAGGCGGCCATTAGCCGGTTTAGATAAGTTTTCAGCCAGTTGCCGTAGCTTTTCTTTTACCGGAGCAGCTTCATCAATGGTACCCAGTTCTTCCCACAATATTTTGGTTTCGGCCATTTTGCCGGTGGGCACATCGCAGCGGTTTATTTCCAGGGTTGTATCAGCAAAAATATTCGCAAAAGCATACGCATCTTTTAGTTTCCAATCGCTGATAAAGCTATCGTGGCAGGAGGTACATTTTAAATTTAACCCCAATAATACCTGCGATACGTTTTGGGCGGCCTGCATTTCGGTTCGCTGGCTGGCATTTACGGCACCCCGCCATTTTATGCCTTTAATAAAACCTGCCGACTCTTTACTGGGGCTTAAAAGCTCTTTAACAAACTGGTTATAAGGTTTATTATTTTGTAAAGATTTGTATAACCAATCCGAAATATTATAACGGCCTTTGGTAATATATCCGGTACCCGAATAATCGTTCCGGAGGGCATCGTTCCAGAAGGTAAGCCAATGCAAAGCGTAGTCGTCGTTGCGGTTTAGCAATTGTCTTACCCAAATATTTCTTTTATCGGGGCGTTTATCCTGAGCAAAGGCCGTTAGCTCTTCGGGTGTAGGCACCATACCAATAATATCCAGGTAAATTCTTCTTAAATAAATGCGGTCGTTTACCGGGCCTTGCCAGGCAACATGGTTCTTTTTAAAATATTCATTTACCCAAATATCAATGGGGTTTTGCAAACTGGCCGTGGCTGGAGGCAATGCCGGGTTTCTGGGTTTTAGTTCGGCTACCCGGAAAATGCTTTTTTGTCCTTTATCCGGCCAGGGCGCGCCTTTTTCGACCCAGTAAGTAATCAGTTGAATATCTTCTTTACTCAGGGGTTTGCCTTTGCCCGGCATGGCTTCTTTGTGGCCGGCCGGCAAGTTTATACGCCTGATAAGTTCACTTTCGTGTGGTTTGCCTGCTTCCAGAATGGGGCCGTGTTTACCACCTTTAAAAACCAGATCTTTTTGGTCTAACCGGAGCTCGCCTTTAGTCTTATCGGAACTATGGCATTTATAGCAGTTATGCGCAAAAATGGCCCGTACCTGGGTATTTAATTCTATTTCCTGCTCGTGGCTTAACTTATTTCCTTTTTCCTTTAATGAAACCAAATTAAAACTGCTTTTACTGCCCGGTGCGCCTTCGTAATCGTCGCTCCAGGGGATTACGCTGGTCAGGTACATGTCGCCGTGGGTTAAAGCCGCCCCGTAATGACCAGCCGCTGTTACGCCAAAAGCGGTAAATATGATAACGCCACGGTAATATTTTATTAAATCCCAGCGGTTTTGCTTTTGAATAATGTAGAGAAAAATTGCGGCTGCCAAACCCAATACGGCCGTAGCAATGCCGGTCCAGCGGTGTATAGCCAGGGTATTGCCGCCATAATCTTCTTGACCAGCCAGTATTAAGCCCAACAAAGCTGACAGAACAGCCCCGGCAGCGCCTAATACCACCAGTAAATCTATGCCGGGCCGAAGGCGAGAAGTAAAATTTCTGAAAGTAATAATTTCGAGAATGGCCGCTAAACATAATAAAGTAACCGGAAAATGTACTGCCAAGGGGTGTAACCTGCCCAATAATTTCCACAACCAAAAAGTGTTGTTTTCTGCAGTACCGGAGGCAACTGAATCGGCCAGGCTACTGGATATAAACATTGGGCAAAAAAGCAGGAGCGCCAAAGAGGCCAAAAGGAAGAGGTGTCTGTATTTACTTAAGGCATTAACATTCATTTGGTGTTGTTCTAATTCTAATAGAAATTAATGGGCTAGCAAACGGAACGAAATTTTTCTAATATAAGCGTAATATCCCTGATAACTATCCTGTACTGTCCTGCTAGTTAGGTTAAAAGTGGGGTTATGTTTGTTTTTGTTTAATGATAACAAGCCGGCTGGAAGTAACTGTTTTATTTATTTTTAAATTGGTCTTATCAGAAATGAAGAAGGGTAGTGTCTGGAATATGACTTCTATCTTTATCAATAAGAAATTGTATAGACTTTTTATATATCATTCTGTTTATTGCCATCGATGGTGTTATTTCTGATGATATTTAGCTTAACCTGATGGCTATGGTAATTACACCTTCTGTTCGAAACTGCAAGTAAGAAGCAGCTTTCTTTAACTCAATTTATATACATCATAAAAAATCAGCTAACATCCGACCGATGGCGGCAGAATGTTAGCTGATGATAAAAGGCTGGTATTAGTAACCTGGGTTTTGGCCTAATTCTTTGTTAATTAAAATTTGTGGGGCTGGAATCGGGAATACGTGCTCATTTTCGGTGTACACGTAATCGAGGGCATTAAAAGCAACGCCGCCGCGCGGAACAGTAGGATTAGCTTTTTCTTTGGCCGCATAGGCATTCATGAACTGGGCTAATTCGGCGGGCGTTTTGGTTCGTTTTAAATCAAACCACCGGTGGTTTTCAAAGGCCAGTTCTATCCGGCGTTCTTTTAAAACGCGGTCGCGGAAATTAGCTTTATCCAGGCCCGATAACTCGCCTAAGTCGGCCCGCTTGCGAACCTGATTCAGGTAACCAAAAGCCTCAGAAGTTGGTCCGGATTGTTCATTAATGGCTTCGGCCAGCATTAATAAAACATCGGCGTACCGCAACACCGGCCAATTTGTATCGGTGCGACCCGCAATCGTGTGCTGGTAGCGGTATTTATTTATGTACGGCACCGCCACTACCTCGCCTTTAGCATTGGTAAAGCTGGTTTTTAAAGAAATATCTTTGCGTAAATCGCCGGGTTCATAAGCCGCGATAATATCGTTGGTCGGAATATTACGCCCACCCGGTACAATGTTGGCAAAACCAGTTATTACACCGGCCGATAGGCGCGGCGCAAACGTATACATAAAGCTGCTCCATTCGCCTAAATCGTTGCCGCCCTGGTATTGTATTTCAAATAATGATTCAATGCCATTCTTTTTGGTTGGATCAAAATTATCGGCGTAATTGGTTACCAAAGCATAGCCCAGGGGCAGAATTTCTTTTAAAGTAGTAACCGCCTCGGCGTATTTTTTTTGAGTCAGGTAAACTTTGCCCAGTAAAGCCAATGCTGCTCCTTTGGTAACCCGGCCAGCATTGGCGGCATTGTATTTTACGGGCAAAGCCTGCGCCGCATCTTTCAGATCTTGTTCAATCTGGGCATAAGTGGCAGTTTCCGGCGACCGTTTTAAAGCAAAAGCTTCGTTGGGGTTTTTAAGGGTAGAGGTGGTTAATACTACTTCGCCAAAATACCGGACTAAGTCGAAATAATAAAAAGCCCGGATAAATTTTAGCTGACCCTCTAAAGGCGCTTTGGTGGTGGCATCTATGGTGGTGCTGGCCGCTAGTTTTTCCAGCGTAAAATTGACATTGTACATAGCGGCGTAATAATTATTCCACAGGTTAGAGATTTCGGCGTTGCCGGAATTTACCGTAGAAAATTCAAAAGCTTCCCAGCCGCTGGCGCCGCCCCGGTCCGAGGGGTTCAGGTCGATGGTGGTATTATCGGAAGTAAATTCCTGGAAGATGTAAGCTGTATTGGTAATACCTTGTAACTGGCCGTAAACCCCGTTCAGGGCTTGTTCTACCTGGGTTTGATTTTTATAAAACAAGTCGGAGCCAATGCGGGTGGGGTCGGTAGTAACTAAAAAATCATCGTCGCAGGAATACCCAACCAAGCTCAGACAAATAATTCCTATAGCGGTTATCTTTTTCATTTGCATACATTTTAGAAGTTAAGTCGCGCACCTAAAGAAAATGTTCTGGGAACCGGATATGCCTCGTCGTCGTTGTTCAGCTCGGTTCCGCCTCTTACGCCGGCATCGGGGTTGTTGCCGGGGTAGTTAGTCAATAAAAACATGTTAGATGCATTGATAAATATGCGGGCATCAGTCAGGAAAGATTTCATTTTGGGCAAATTATAGCCCAGGGTAATATTTTTTACCCACAGGTGGCTGGCGTCGTACACGTAGCGCTCGCTGCTTTCCCTAGACCATTTAAAATAATTGGTACCGCCCTGCGAGTTTTTATGGTTAGGGTCTGAGCCTGGATTTTCGGGCGAGCGCCAGCGGTCTTTGGCTTTATCCAGCACATTAAATACGCCGTCCATGTTCATGGTAGAAGCCTCAATGTTGCGGTACACATCGTAATTTTGGGCACCCATAAATAAAATATTAAAGTCAAACCGTTTGTAGTCGGCAGCAAAGGTCCAGGCCCAGGTAAAGGCCGGATTGGGATTACCAATTTCTACCATGTCTTTGGTATCGTAAGTAATTTCGCCATTGCCATCGGCATCCCAGAACTTCATACCGCCCGGAATTACACCGTCTTGTTTAGGTGCGGCATCAATTTCGGCCTGGGTGTTAAAAATGCCTAGTTTTTTATAACCGTAAATCATACCAATAGGGCGGCCCACTTTTTGTACGTTGTAGCCGCCGTAGAAGCTGCCGTACCAGAGCATGTCGTTTTCGCCTTTAATGGCCAATATTTTGCTGCGGTTAAAAGTAATATTGGGAGTGGTCCGGAAATTTACCTGACCAATAGTGGCTTTAAATTCTAAGCCTAATTCTATACCCCGGTTCTGAACTTTGCCAATGTTGGCCAAGCTGGTAGTAAAGCCCGAAACTGATGGAATAGAGATGGGCAATAACATGTCGTTGGTAATTTTATTATAATACTCGGCAATTAAAACCACTCTATTATCTAAAAGCGCTAGATCCAGGCCTAAGTCTAATTGGTTCGATTTTTCCCAACCCAGTTCGGCATTGGCAAAAGAGCTCACTACTTTACCAGGGGCAAAAGCATTACCTATAATGTAATTATTGGCGTTCATGAAAGCCAGGTGCGAGTAATTTCCAATGTTATTGTTACCGGTCATCCCCCAGCTACCCCGCAGTTTCAAATCTGAGAGCCAGGTGAATTTAGGCATAAATGATTCTTCGGAAAGCCGCCAACCCAGCGAAAAAGCCGGAAAATCACCGTACTTGTTTTCGGCGCCAAACCGAGAACTACCTTCGCGCCGCATAGAGGCAGAAAACAAATATTTATCGCGGAAAGAATAATTTAAACGGGCTAAGTAAGCCAGCAGGCTCCAATCGTACTCATAAGAATTAGAAGAGCGAATGGAGGCGGCTCCTAAATAAGGTACCAAATCATCCGGGAATGTATTACCCGTACCATCAATGCCCCTAACTTTTTCTGTTTGTGCGGTATAGCCCACCATAACATCCAGGTGATGATTTGCCCCTAATTCGGGAGCATAGGTTAATATTTGGTCGGTAGACAGGTTATATAGTTGCTCGTTCAGTTCGCGGGCCGTAGCTATACGGGGCGGAGCGCCAGTGGTACCTGAGGCTACCGCCAAACCAATGGTAGACGGTATATATTCTTTATAGGTATTAAAATTAACTTTGGCATTTACCGACGACCGAAATTTCAGTCCCTTGATAATATTAAACTCTAAATAGCCATTGGTTAAGGCATCGGCAATGTTGCGGCGGCGCATAACGTTGTGCAGTACATATACCGGGTTAGGAAAGCCAAAAACACCATCGTTGCCGCCAATGTAAGGGCGTAATGTACCATCTTCGTTATACACGGGCTCCCGCGGGTCCATTAACAAAGTAGAGCCTACCAGCGCACTGCGGCCTTCGGTAACAGCCGTGTTTTGCTTGGTGTGGCTACCGTTAATATTAAAGCCCATGGATATGTACTTATTTATTTCGCCGGCAATATTGGCCCGGGCCGAAATACGCTCATAATTTGTTTTAATAATGGTTCCTTGTTCATTAAAATAGCCCACCGATAAAACTGATTTAATGGGTCCTTTACCAGACGAGAGTGTAAGGTTATAATCCTGGTAAGGCGCATTGTGGTGCATAATTTCGTCGTACCAATCAGTAGAATATTTGGTTTGCTCCGGAAAACGGTAACCAATGGGCACTTCTTCTATAGATGGTTCGCGGTTTTTGAAGTAGCGGATATTATCCATGAAAACCTCTTTTTTAAACTGGGCAAACTCTACTCCGTTCAGTACTTTAACCCGGCGCGAATCTGGAATATTTTGCACCCCATAATCGGCGGTAAATGATAAATTGGTTTTGCCTTCTTTTGCGTTTTTGGTGGTAATTAAAACTACCCCGTTAGAACCCCGGGCCCCGTATATAGCCGTAGAAGCCGCGTCTTTTAGAATGGTAATACTTTCAATGTCGTTTGGGTTTAAATTTTGGCCTACGCTGGTGCCTACTGCAAAGCCATCTATTACATACAAGGGGTCGCTACCGGCTCCCAACGAACTCATGCCCCGTACCCGCACTTCAAACTGACCGCCGGGCGCACCAGTTTTTTGTTTAACGGCTACGCCCGGGGCCTGCCCTTGAATCAGGCGGGTAACGTTAGAAGCTGGTACTTCACCAATATCTTCCATATTAATATTAGATACCGCGGCGGTAATATCGCGTTTGCGCTGGGTACCATAACCTACTACCACTACTTCTTCTAAAGACTTAGCGTCCGATACCATTGATATATTAATAGTAGTTCGGTTATTAACTGCAATTTCCTGTGGGTTATAACCAATAAAAGAAGCTACCAAGGTGCCGGTGCTGTTAGGCAAATTAAGGGTGTAATTACCAGATGGATCAGAGGTGGTACCATTGGTAGTACCTTTTAACAGAATGGTTACTCCCGGTAATCCTTCGCCTTTGTCGTCGGTTACTTTGCCTTTAACCGAAACACTCTGTGCCCAGGCGCTGGTGGTAATAAAGATTAATTGAAGCAGCAGTAAATACCTCAACTTTTGTTGTAAATAATCCTTCATAAATTAACATTTTGAGTGTGGTGAAATAATTTAAAACAGATTATATTTTAAAGAAGAATTAAAGGGTAAGCAGGTAAGAAAATTAAAATATTATAAAGCAAAGATCTGCCGGAAAGCAGATGGCTTAGCCAAGATACGCTTTTAGAAAATTCAAGGAAATTAAAGCTCAGGTTAACATTATTACTATTAACCGATAGATTACACTACTATTTATATTGTAGCTAGCTACATAACTTCCAGTAATTGAATCTTAATATAGAAATTAAGTAAAAGCCAACTATCCTGCTGTATCCTGCTCTTTAAGAAAAATTTAAATTTTGTACTACTGTTATAAATATACTGAATGGATCTATTAAACTTTGGGAAAATACTTGTGGAATTTTAAAGCTATAGCTTGTATTTTTTATTAATTTAAAAATATTTCGTCAATCAGGAGTAAGCCCGGTTTTCCTTTGCGAGGGTGCCACGCCGGCAATTCAGGTAAAGGTTTGGCCATTATTTTAAGGTAAGAAACCTGGTGCGGTTTAAACTTGCCTTCTATTAATTTGATGATTGGTTTTTTTACTTCCTGCGGTTGGTCTGGGGTGAAAGTTGTTAGTAATTGCAGCTTATCTGGGGTAGTTCCCCCCCAAACTTCTACCAAGGCGGGCGGAAAAATATTATTCTCTGATTCGATTAGAATATTCATAGCTATTGCCGATACGGTAACCGGCTGCTTAAATTCAGAAACTAATTCCATTGGGTTATTATAAAAGCCGGCCCAATTATTAGCCCAGGCCGGGCTATTGGCGTTAAACGTACCTAATTCGCCGTCGAAGAACGTTTTGGCACCGTTGGCTTGGTGTACGCGGTTAAGCGGGTAAACCAAACGCACACTATCAGGTTTAAAGGCGCTGCGGTAAAAATTAAATACAGCTACCTCGCTGCCCAGCCAACCGCTTTTAAAAGCTTTGGCTTTCAAGGTTGTCATGTCAGCTAAGATAGTGCCGGGCTTAAATACTGGCGAATGAATGCTGTCGGGTTCGCTGCCATCGGTCGTGTACCGGATATCTACGCCTTTTATAGGGTGATGCAACTGCAAGTTCATGGTTTGCCGGAAAATAGGAGCGCTGTTTTTAAGCTGTGGCGGATTAAGTTTAATTAAATTAGTGTCATCGGCTTTAAAGCCCGAAATAAAATTAACTGCCGGATAGGCCTTTTGTAATTGGGCTATTTCGGCAGTAGTGAAAGCGGTATTCCATAAAACAATTGTTTTTAAACTTTTAGAAGCAGGTAGTAGTTTTTGCAAATCTTTAAACCGAATCTTGGTGCCGGCCAGCGACAAACTTTCGAGGTGTTTTAAAGTAACTAAATCGGCTAATCCGGGGCCGGTAATATCTGTAAAGTTCAGGTTTAAACGGCGCAGGTTCTGGAACTGGCCTATATTTTTTACATCCGTATCTTTTACCGGCATTTTGTTTAAATCCAGCGATATAATTTGCTCTTTTACTTCTTTCAACTCGGCCAGGGTATTAGCGGAGTAAGCCTGTTTGTTATACACGTTTACTGTCAGGGCCGGCGATTCTTTAGCTAGCGGTGCAATTACCCGGTAATTGGTGTTTAGTTTGTGTATGGTTTTATCGCTGGCGGCGGCAAAGGAATAGGCTGGCTCAAATGCTTCTGTTGGTTTTAAGAAACTTGCCGCTAATAATCGAAGCGAATCCTGGGCAGGTAAATCAATTACTTTTTTATCAAACTCGGCATTGCCCTTAATCCATAAATTTAAAATAGTGCTTTCTTCGGCGGTGAGTTGCGCTTTGCCTTTTGGTGGCATGTGCTTTTTATCTTCTAAAGGCAAATAAATCCGTTGCAGGAGCAAACTCAGTGCTGGTTTGCCGGGTTCAAATAATTTACCGGTTTTGCCGCCTTTTTGCACCGATTCCGCACTATTCAGCATTAATTTGCCTTTTACTTTATCGGGGTTGTGGCAGCTAATACATTTCTTTTCGAAAATAGGCTGAATCACATGGTCAAAAACAACTGCTTCTTCCAGCGGCACCGTGGGGGTATCGGCAATTGTAATGGGTTCCAGAATAAAGTTTTCGCCGTGGGTGAGTACCGCCCCATAATGCCCGACAAAAATGAGCGAAAAGGTAGTAAGCAGGGCACCGGCTTTGGCGGCGCGGTCGTTGTACCAGCGGGCATTCCGGCTCCAGTAAATAAAAGAAGTAAAAAACAGCAGTCCTACGCCCAGCCATTTATGCCATTGCAGCGCCGCGCCTTCGTACCCGCCTTCTTTCGATAGAAACAGGCCCATTAAAATGGTTATTGCCGAGAACAGGATGCCCGCCAGAAATAAGTTAGAAGTAAAGCTTTCATAAAATTCCTGGGTACGGTATTGGGTCTTAAACCGGAAAAACTCCAGTATCATGGCCAGTAGCAGCAACACAATCGGGAAATGCAGCAGCAACGGATGCATCCTGCCTATGGGCTGCAGCCAGATTGGTACAGTTATTTTGCTTTCAAAAACAACTAAGAATAGAATGAAAATATTAAAAGCAAAAAGTAGATTTTCGGCATAACCCCGCAGGTTGCTGTTCATGGTGGAAGAGGGAAGAATTTTTTTATTTATTGTTGGTTAAAGGATTTATATCGTCAGCCGGCCTAAACAACAAAGAGCAAATATTACTTTCGCGAGCGTCCTCGCTCGTGAAGGTTTCTTCAGGCCTCCGGCCTGAGTAAAGTCAGAGACTTTACATCATAGAAAGGCACAAGTGACGCTCCGCTTAACACTTGCGCCAGCAAACGCGTTATCTCATTTTTTAGTAGCAAATGAGCAGTTAATTTATTTCGCTTCATTTTTCACTTACTACTTATTACTTACAACTTATTTACACCAGGATATCTTTTACTACTTTGCCGGCCACATCGGTGAGGCGGTAGCGGCGGCCCAGGTGTTTAAATACCAGTTTTTCGTGGTCTAAGCCTAATTGGTGCATAACCGTGGCCTGAAAATCGTGGACGTGCACCGGGTCTTTGATGACGTTGTAGCCAAAATCATCGGTATCGCCGTACACAATGCCGGGCTTCACGCCGCCGCCGGCCATCCAGATGCTAAAGCAACGCGGATGATGATCGCGGCCGTAGTTGTCTTTGGTCAGTTTGCCCTGGCTGTAGCTGGTGCGGCCAAATTCGCCTCCCCAAATTACCAGCGTTTCGTCGAGCAGGCCCCTTTGTTTTAAATCGGTAACCAAAGCGGCCGAGGCCTGATCTACGTCTTTGGCCTGGCTCGTAATTTCGTAGGGCAAATTACCGTGCTGGTCCCAGCCCTGGTGGTATAGTTGCACAAACCGCACCCCGTTTTCAGATAATTTACGAGCCAGCAAACAGTTGGCGGCAAAAGTACCCGGCACCAGGCAATCCGGTCCGTACAGTTTTATAACATCGTCGGGCTCTTTCGAAACATCCATTACTTCGGGTACGGCCGTTTGCATGCGGTATGCCATTTCGTACTGCTGCACTTTAGAAGTAATTTCGGGGTCGCCAAATTCCTGGTAAGCCAAATGGTTTAGTTCCGATATATTATCCAGCATTTTCCGGCGGGCTTGCCGGTCTAGGCCCTCCGGGTCTTTCAGGTAAAGCACCGGGTCATCGCCTTTGCTAAACTGCACGCCCTGGTGAATAGAATCAAGAAAGCCATTGGTCCAGAGTTTGGAATATACACCTTGCCCGTTGCCGATACCGCGGGAAAGCAGTACCGTAAAGGCCGGTAAATTTTTGTTTTCGCTGCCCAGCCCGTAACTCAGCCAGGCGCCCATGCTGGGCCGGTTACCTTGCTGCGAACCCGTCTGCACAAAAGTTAGGGCCGGATCGTGGTTAATGGCTTCGGTAAACATCGACTTTACAATACAAATATCATCCACAATTTTGGCGGTATGCGGAAACAAATTACTGATCCAGGCCCGCGACTCGCCGTATTGCTTAAAATCGATAAAAGAACCGACCAACGGAAAAGATGCCTGGTTAGCGGTCATGCCGGTTAGGCGCTGGTTGCCCCGCACCGAGGCCGGTATTTCCTGTCCCCACATTTCCCGTAGTTTAGGCTTGTAATCGAAAGATTCCAGTTGCGAAGGAGCGCCATTCTGAAACAAGTAAATCACCCGCTTGGCTTTGGGCGCAAAGTGCGGAATGCCTGGGCTTAAACCAGATTCATCCATACCGCTGCCTTTAAATAAATCCGGAATTAACAAAGAGCCCAAAGCTACGCTGCCCAACCCTAAACTGAGTTTGGACAAAAAGTGGCGGCGGTTAAAATTAAAGCCGTGTTCCAATATTTCTTTTTCCATCAATCAGGATTTGGCTAAGGTTTCTTCTAAATTATAAATGGTGGTTACTACCTGCATCAGGGCGGCCAGTTTAACTTTATCTGCTTTTTCCGGCAACGGGTATTCGCCCACAGCTAATCTTTTCTCTGCCATGGCATTATTTAAGGTTTTTAGCTCTGCCTGGTAATAATTACTTAAGAGTTCTATTTCCTTTTTATTGGGTTGCCGACAAACAATGGTGCGGAAAGCCTTTAAGATTTTGTCGGTTGGGGAATTATTTTGGGCTAATAATTGGGCGGCCAGTACCCGCGAAGCCTCCAATACGGTTGGGTCGTTCAGCATGATTAAGGCCTGCAGCGGCGTGTTGGTGGTTAATCTTCTTACTTCGCACTGGTCGCGGTTGCTGGCATCAAAAATACTCATGCTGGGCGGCGGTACGGTTCGTTTTATTAAAGTATACATGCCCCGGCGGTACAGGCTGGCCCCGTGGTCTTGTTTATAAATCGAAAGCAGGCCGCGGCCGGAGGTAGCGCCTTCCCACAGGCCCGCGGGCTGGTAAGGTTTAACACTAGGTCCGCCAATGGTTTTATTTAGTAAGCCGCTGCTGGCCAAAATTAAATCCCGTACAAATTCGGCCGGAATGCGGTAACGGGGTGCCCGCGCCAGAAAAATATTATCCGGGTCGGCTTTTAGCTTTTCCGGCGATATTACGGCCGATTGGCGGTAAGTGGCCGAGGTAACCAGTTGCTTCACCAGGCGCTTTACATTCCAGCCATGTTCCCGGAAATCTACGGCCAGCCAGTCGAGCAAAGCCGGGTGGGAGGGTAGTTCGCCCTGCATGCCAAAGTCGCCGGAAGTTTTTACCAGACCTTTACCGAAAAATTCCTGCCATACCCGGTTTACGTATACGCGGGCGGTAAGCGGATTTTTTTGGTCGAATAACCATTGCGCCAGGCCCAGCCGGTTTTTAGGATATTGTTTGCTGAAAGGCAAAATGGACTTGGGCGTACCGGCCTGCACTTCATCGCCGGGAGCATCGTAAGCGCCGCGGTTAAGTACATGCGTGCGGCGCAAAGAATCCAGGTCGCCCATTACCGACACAATCAGCCTGCTGGTATCTTGTTTATTAATAAAGGTTAGTATATTCTTTACCTCTTCGTTGCTGATTTCTATCAGCGGTTTTTTCGCGTAAGTTTCCGGGCCGCCAATTACCGATTCGATGCCTACTTCTTTTACATTGTTAAAAAAAGCGTAGAGCTGATAATATTCTTTTTGCGAGAAAGGGTCGTATTTGTGGTCGTGGCAGCGGGCGCATTCCATGGTAACGCCAATTATAGACTTGCCAAAAGTATCGCTGCGGTCACTCACGTACATTACGCGGTATTCTTCGTCTACTACGCCGCCTTCTTCGGTTATTTTGTGATTGCGGTTAAAACCGGTAGCCAATATTTGTTCTTTGGTGGCATTGGGCATTAAATCACCGGCCAGTTGCCAGGTAATAAAATCTTTATAAGACATATTTTTGTTCAGGGCATGAATTACCCAGTCGCGCCAGGGCCACTGCGTGCGGTAACCATCGTCCTGAAACCCGTGCGAATCGGCGTAACGAGCTACATCGAGCCAATGAACCGCCATTTTTTCGCCGTAAGCCGGGTTCTGCAACAGTTCATCCACTATTTTTTCGTAAGCATTGGTGCTGGTATCGGCCAGGAAGCGGTCCATCATTTCAATCGTAGGCGGCAACCCAATCAAATCCAGGCTTACCCGCTTCAGCAGGCGTTCTTTGTCGGCTTCCGGGTTTGGCTGAAGGCCTTTGTGCTCTTGCTTTTCAAGAACGAAATAATCGACCGCATTGCGGGGCCAATCTTTTTGATTAACCTGGGGTAAGGCGGGTTTTTTAGGGGGCACAAAGGCCCAGTGGGGTTCGTACTTGGCGCCCTGCTTTATCCATTTCTGAATAAGCGCGATCTCCAGGGAGGTTAATTTCAGGTTAGAACCTACCGGTGGCATTACCATGGCGGTATCCTGGCTTGTAATACGCTGAAATACGGCCGATAATTCGGGTTTACCCGGCACCAGGGCATGGGCGGTGGGGTTCTCAGCCAGGGCTTTATAGGCTTCTTCGGCAATATCCAGGCGTAAACCGGCTTCTCGTTTGTTCGCATCCGGCCCGTGGCAGGCAAAGCAATTATCCGATAAAATGGGCCGGACATCGAAGTTATAGCTGATTTTTTCGGGCAGCTTTTCTTCCGACGCCTGGTAGGCGGCCCCGGAATTACAAGCCTGTCCTAAACCGATAACTGTAATTATTCCCAGATAATAATATAGCCTTCTGGTCATCAGCAAAGCAATTTTAATTAAACCTAAATAAAAGTTTCTATAAGCGTAATCTTGTGATTTTATGTAATTGATAAAATTTCAAAAAAGCGGATATTCCTGCAAAAAATGCCGGAATTAGGGTGAGCGGCAAACTAATAACCCTTAATGTAAGAATAAAAAGTTAAATAATTAAAAGTTTTCTAAAATTTTTATGAAAGTTGGGTCTAGGAGAGGGTTCTGGTGAAGAAAAAAGCAGTGTACTATCTCTCTTTTTAACCTACTAGGGACCAAGGCAATAAATATTTAAAGCCTTATAATGCTACTCGAGGAAAAAGGTCCCGGTATTTGAGGCATGAAATTGAGCGGAACAGGTTTATTAGTCTATAACAATCTTAAACTTTTCCGGTGTTTATCCAATAATTTATCGAACTCTTGCCAGAAGCATATCCATTCTTGTTGCTCATAGTTATCTTGAAAGTTTCTGGTCTTTCCCTTGAAAAACTCTTTTATCGAATCGCAGAACCGTACTACCTCTCTGGTATACTTTTTTTTATCAATTGCGGCTTCTAAATCTTTGTAAAATATAACATCATTCTCATCTGTAGTTGGATGTTTCTTAATATCTTTTATGATTACCATATTGTTTTGGTGGATTACTGTCCAGTCGATGCTAACCGGACAGCCAATCATTCCTAACTGGCCACAATGCTGGATAATTGGGTAAATGTCATCAACATGATGATCTTCTTCTACAGTTCGAAGAAGCATTAATCCCGCTGTACTTATTGTCCAGTCATCGTCATTCTCATCAGAAATGGTAATGCCATTTATTTTAAGGTCAATTAAACCATGCGAGCAAAGGTCTGTTTTATTATCAGTATCTTTGGTAATCCAATATTGATCTAATATTCTTATCCTAAATTCGTCCATTGTATCGTTTTAGGAATCTACTGTAGCTTTTCTAAACCTTAGTTGGCAATTTCGGCCACATTAGCCTGGGTAATTAATTTAAAAGGTACCATTACTTCTTTCTCGTACTTTTCGCCTTTGGCTATTTTTACTGCTGTTTGGATGGCTTTGCCGCCTTGTTCCTGGGCATTCTGAAATACAGTGGCATCTAAGCGGCCTTTTTTAACAGCCTGCACCGCATCGGCAATGGCATCGATGCTAACCACCACAACTTTATCGTTTAAGTTAGCATTTTCGAGAGCCTTTACGGCACCCATGCCCATTTCGTCGTTGTGGGCAAAGATGGCGTCAATTTTATTTCCGTGCGATTGAATCCAGTTTTCGGTAAGCGACATAGCTTTGGCGCGGTCCCACTCGCCGGTTTGTTCGGCTACCAGCTTCATATTAGGATATTCTTTTAAAACTTCTTTCGCCCCTTTATCGCGTTGTAATTGCGCGGCTTGCCCCATGTAGCCGTGAATAATAAATATATTGCCTTTGCCGCCCAGCTTTTCGGCAATGTGTTTCATGGCAATGCGGCCGGATTCTACATCGTCGGAGCCTACAAAAGCAGTGGGCGTGGCGCTGGTAGCAGAGTTGACATTGATGATGGGAATATTAGCTGCTTTTGCTTTTTGCACGGCCGCCGAGCTGGCTTCTACTTCGCAGGGGTTCAGTATAATGGCATCTACGCCCTGCGCAATAAAGCTTTCTACCTGCTCTACCTGCTTTAAAGCCGAGCGCTCCGCATCTACCGACACCAATTCCACGCCTAGTTTGTCGGCTTCCTTTTGCATCTCGTCGGCAATGTTTACAATAAATTCGTTTTGCATACTCAGCATGGTGGCGCCAATTACCAGTTCTTCGCCGCCTTTTTCATCGGTTTGTCCGCGGTTACAGCCAGAGAACAGGATAACGGTAAACAAAGCAGCAAATGAGGTTTTCTTTAACAGTTTGTGGTGCATAAGTTTTATTATAAAGAACTATTAAGTTTTGAAATATAAATAGCGTTAGAAAGATATTGAATACCGAAGCTGTTTAGTATATAGAGAAAAATCGAAAAATCCCCTGCCATTGGTGGTGTTATCACCGCCAATCCATTAGCCTTGGTCTTTTTCTTTCCTGGGCCACTATGGCTTGGGTTAAATTATTTGCCAATCTTGATACACTAAACAGGTTTTACCCCTAAAAAATAATATTCATCCTTGTAGCAGAATAATTGCTCCTGTGGCTACTTAAACTAGCCTTGTGGAGAAATCATATTTTTTTTATTTTGAAAGATTGCATCTTTCAATGCCCAAGTGCTAATGGTAAGCTTTAGCCTAAGTTTGCTCAAGGCCGCGAGGCCCCGTTTGGTCATTCGGGCGGTTGATATTTCTTTTCCTCGTACCTCGGAATGCTGTGCACCAGAAATCCAGAAGAGCATCTTCCAAAAGGCCCTTATCGCCCAAACTGATGTAGTCTGCCAGTAGTTACTGCTTTTCAGCAGCAAATTAATGGGTAGATTTAATTTTTCTCTTTTCCCGCTAAACAACGTTATTTTAACAGTTCCTATATACTCACAAAGGAGCTTTTACTTTTATAAACGAAGCACTATTATTCAATATCTTATATCAAATATCTAAAAATAAATTGCTTAATTCCCTTTATTCTTATTTAAACTATCGAGCAGCACGGCACCAATAATAATGAGGCCCATGACTACTTGCTGGTAATAAGAGCTAACATTGAGTAAATCGAGGCTGTTGCTGATAACGCCAATTAATAGGGCGCCCAGCAAGGTGCCGGTAATGGTGCCTACACCGCCCGAAGTACTGGTGCCCCCGATAATAGCGGCCGCAATGGCGCTTAGTTCAAAACCAATGCCCACGTTGGGCTGTCCGGTAGAAATGCGGGACGTTAAAATAATACCGGCTAAGGCCGCCAAGCCACCGCCCAGCGTATACACAAACAGCTTTACTTTATTTACATTAATACCCGAGGCGCGGGCGGCCTGTTCGTTACCGCCCACCGCATACACGTAGCGGCCCATAATGGTTTTTCTTAAGAGTAGCGTGCAGACGATAAAAACCACTATTAATATTAAAATAGGCAACGGGATACCTAATAAACTGCCGCTGCCAATGTAATTAAAACTATCCGATAAATTAGAAATAGGGCGGCCTTTGCTCAGAATCAGGGCTAGGCCCCGGCCAATGGTCATGGTGCCTAAAGTAACAATAAAGGGCGGTACTTTGCCTTTGGTAATGGCTAACCCGTTCAGCATCCCAAAAGCCAGGCCCACCAGTAAACCCATTGTCAGCGGTACTACCAGCGGGTAATTATCGGCGCGGGCAAAAGTGGCCGTAACCACGCTCGTAACCGCCACCACCGAACCCACCGAAAGATCGATGCCGCCGGTTATAATAATAAACGTGACACCAAAGGCCAGTAGCGCATTAATGGTAACCTGCGTAACAATAATCATAATATTGGGCAGGGTTAAAAACTTAGGCGTAATAATGGTTAAGGCGGTGCACAATAATAGAAGCGCCAACAAAAGACCGTATTTGCCAATATTTAAATTAATTCTTGGTCCGTTTTGCGTCAGGTTGGTGGTTGTGTCTTTCATGTGGTGAATATTTGGGATAAAGCGCTATTGCGGCATAGCGTACTGCATTATTAATTCCTGGGTAGCTTCGGCTTTGTGCAGGGTAGCGGTTTGCTTGCCTTCGGCCATCACCAGAATCCGGTCGCTCATGCCTAATATTTCCGGCAACTCCGACGAAATCATAATAATAGCCAGGCCCTGCGCGGCCAGATCTTTTACCAATTTATATATTTCGAATTTGGCCCCCACATCTATGCCGCGGGTGGGCTCGTCCAGGATAATAATTTCGGGTGCAGAGAGCAAAACCTTGGCAATTACCACTTTTTGCTGGTTCCCGCCGCTTAAGTTTTTCACCGGCTGATCGGGATGCGGCGTTTTGATGCGCAGCGTTTTTATCATGTTGGCTACGGCGGTGCGCTCACTTTCGTCGTTTACAAAAAAGCCTCGTTGGTGCTTCTTCAGGCTGGCCAGGGTAATATTTTCTTTCACCGACATGCCCAGCACCAGCCCAATTGCCTTCCGGTCTTCGCTTACGTACCCAATGCGGTTTTTAATGGCATCCTGCGGCGATTTAATAGTGGCTTTATGTCCTCTAATAAAAATATTTCCGGTGTCGGGCGCATCTAAACCGTAAATGGCGCGGGCAATTTCGGTGCGGCCGGCGCCCATGAGTCCGGCAATGCCCAGTACTTCGCCGGCGCTCACTTCAAAATTAATATCCGCAAATTTGCCTTGGCTACCCAAACCTTGTACCGATAATAATACTTGGCCTTTCGCCTCGGTATGCTCCGGAAACATGGTATTCAGTTCCCGCCCCACCATCAGGGCAATCAAAGATTCATGGTTCAGTTCAGCGGCGGGTTTGGTCTGAATGTATTTGCCATCGCGCAAAATTGTAATGGTATCGGCTATCTGGAATATTTCGTCCATTTTATGCGATATGTAAATAATAGCTACGCCCCTGGCCTTTAAATCTGCGATAATATTAAACAATGATTTTACTTCTTTGTCGGAGATGGCGGAGGTGGGCTCATCCATAATAATGATTTTGGCATTTTTAGAAATAGCTTTTACTATTTCAACCATCTGCATCTCGGCCACGCTTAAATTTTTCATTTGCTGGCAGGCATCTAAGTTTATGCCTACCTGGGTCAGCAACTCAGTTGCTTTCTGGTTTAAGCTGCTATCATCGAGCCACCAGGTTTTCCCTTTCCGGATTTCTTTACCCAAAAATATATTCTGCGCCACGGTTAGCTCCGGCACCAGCAGCATTTCCTGGTGAATCATGGCAATACCGGCGCTTAATATTTTTAAATCCCGCTGGCTGTGCAGGGCATTGCCTTCAAATATTATTTCACCGCTATCCGGCGTCAGCATTCCGGCCAGAATTTTCATGAGGGTAGATTTTCCGGCCCCGTTTTCGCCCATGAGGGCGTGGACTTCGCCGGGCCTTATTTTTAGCTGTACCTGGTCCAGGGCTTTTACCCCCGAAAAGTTTTTGCTAAGGTTATGCACCTCCAGAAGATAAGGTAGATTTGAATGCATGAAAAACTTTACAAAAAATATAAGCTGTAAACCTTAATGGCTGGTAATCTAAAAAACAGTCGCGATTCTGGTGCTAAAAAAAGTAAATATTTTGATAAAGCTGTTTAAACTATTCCTTTCGAGCTAAATTATACCCTAAAAAAACAGAAAATATTGCCCTGCTCAGGGGCGTTGGTTCATTATTAATAATTAAATCCGGAGGAAAAGCTTGGTTGCCGGATAACGTTGGCATTAGCCTGAAGAGCTCAGGTTTTTAATTTGATTTTGTATAAAAAGAATAATTTTTTAGCGTTATTTAGCTGTAAATCTGAATAATATTTAGCTGGGCAGGATACAACAGGATAGGGATAAGAATTATCTTTTATATTTTAAGAGATTATTTAACTGTGCTGTAGGAAATATTTAAACTTACTAAACTAAAGACACTGCTAAAGTTAAGTATCCACCACTTTAAACTAAACAAACTTATAAATTAGTATGAATCGGAACAAATCACCACTAATAGTGGTCCTGTCGTTGTCAGTATCGCTGTTTTTTGCGAATTCCTGTCGTAACGCAAAAGAGGCAAATATTAACAATGCCCAGGAAACGGCTGCCGATGCCCAGGCAGCCCAGTCGTTAGACCCTAAAGTAGCAAAACTGAAATTACCAGCCGGCTTCCGGGCCGAACACCTGTATAGCCCTTCGGAAAACCAGCAGGGCTCGTGGGTAGCCATGACCTTCGACGACAAAGGCCGGATGATTACTTCGGACCAGTATGGCGCTTTGTACCGCGTGCAACTGCCGGCAGTAGGGGCTGGTGGCGGTAAGCCCACGATAGAAAAATTAAATATTCCGGTAGAGGGTACGCCGGCTACCGCCGATGGCAAACCAAAAGTTGGCATGGGCTATGCGCAAGGTCTTTTATACGCTTTTAACAGCCTGTATGTAATGGTAAACCACCGGGGCAACGAAGAGTTTAGCAAAACCAGCGGCCTGTACCGGTTAGAAGATACCAACGCCGACGATCAGTTTGATAAAGTAACTTTAATAAAACAATTAAAAGGCGAAGGTGAGCACGGTCCGCACAGCATTCGCTTGTCGCCGGATAAGAAATCGTTATACGTAGTAGCTGGTAACTTTACCGATCCGCCGGAAATGAATGCCTACCGGATTCCTAAAGTTTGGGGCGAAGATAATTTAATTCCGTTGATAACCGACCCCCGGGGGCACGCCGCTGACCGCCATGCGCCGGCCGGCTGGGTAGCCAAAATAGACCCCACCGGTACTAACTGGGAAATGATTGCCGGCGGTTTCCGGAACACCTATGACATTGATTTTAACGATGAAGGCGAACTGTTCGCTTATGACTCGGATATGGAGTGGGACTTTGGTATGCCCTGGTACAAACCAACCCGTATTCTGCACGTAACCAGCGGTGCCGAATTTGGCTGGCGGACCGGTAACAGCTCTTGGTCGCCTACTTTTGCGGACAACCTGCCACCTGTAACAAATATTGGTCAGGGGTCGCCCACTAACTTTATGTACGGCAAAAATGCCCGTTTCCCGGATAAATATCGTCGCGCATTCTTTGCCTTTGACTGGAGTTTCGGGATTATTTATGCCATCCATTTAAAACCCGAAGGTGCGTCTTATAAAGCAGATGTAGAAGAATTTATATCCGGTGCGCCTTTGCCATTAACCGATGGTATTATTGGCCCGGACGGTGCCATGTATTTTCTGGTTGGTGGTCGCCGGCTGGAATCTGACTTGTACCGGGTTACTTATGGCAACAATACCCTTAGCAACGGAAAACTAGCGGCAGAAAAGGTTTCTAGTGATGTGAAAAAAGCCCGGAAAATCCGGAAAGAACTGGAAGAATACCATAGCACTCCGTCCAAAGCCGGCGGTGTGGCATTTGCCTGGCCTTACTTAAAGCACGAAGATCGGTTTATCCGGTACGCGGCCCGTATTGCCGTTGAACACCAGCCCGTAAGCGAATGGCAGGAAAAAGTATTACAAGAAAAAGATCCGGTTACTTTAACCCAAGCGGCTATTGCCTTAGCGCGTCACGGCGATAAGAGTGTCGAAAGTCAGCTTCTGTCGGCATTAACAAATGTTAAATTTGATCAGCTTTCGGAAACCCAAAAATCTGACTTGCTGCGTGCGTTTGAATTGGTTATTGTCCGGATGGGTATGCCGGATGATGCCGCCAAATCAAAAGTAGCCAGTTATTTAGATGCTCACTTCCCGGCGCAAAGCAACGAATTAAATCGGGGGTTAAGCAAAATATTGGTTTACATAGGCGCCCCAAGAGCAGTTGAGAAAACCATGGCTTTAATGGCCACTGCCAAAGATGATCAAGCCAATCGGGAAATGTATACCGCTTCTTCGGGCTTAATATTGCGCAACCCGCAATACGGCTTAGATATTGCTAATATGTTGGCCAAAGCGCCACCAGCTCAACAAATGTTTTACGCCACGGTTTTGGGTGGTGCCAAAACCGGCTGGACGCCCGAACTCTACGAAAAATATTTCACCTGGATTAAAAGTGCCTTTAACTACAAAGGTGGCTTAAGCTACGTAGGTTTTATTAATAAATCGCGGCAAATGGCCTTAGCCAATGTACCCCAGGATAAACTGGAATATTACAAAACGTTATCGGGCGAAGGCATGCTGAGTAGTAATGGTAATGATTTGGCTAATAATGCCCCGGCCCCAAAAGGCCCCGGCCGCCAGTGGACCATGGAAGCCGCGTTGCCCGTAGTAGAGGCTGGCTTAACTAACCGTAACTTTGAGCAAGGTAAAGCTATGTTTGCCGCCACCCGGTGTATTTCCTGTCACAACATGCGTGGCGAAGGTAGCAATGTTGGCCCGGATTTAACCCAGTTGGGAACCCGCTTCTCGGCCAAAGACATGCTTGAGTCTATTATTCACCCAAGCAAAGTAATATCAGATCAGTATGCGGCTACAATCTTTACTTTAAAAGACGGCAATTCTGTACTAGGCCGCCTGATAAATGAAGATAATGATAAATACATGGTGTCGCAGAACCCGTTTGCACCCGACCAACTGCGTGAGGTGCCGAAGAAAGATGTGGTAAGCACCAAAATATCGAATGTTTCTATCATGATGCCAGGTATGATTAACCGGTTAAACGAAGAAGAACTGAAAGATTTAATGGCTTACCTGATGTCGGGCGGTAACAAAGAGCATAAAGTTTTCCTGGCGCAAAATTCAGCGGGTTCAACCAACACTACTAACGCCACTAAAAAGTAATTTAGGTAAGAACAATTGGTTTAAAACCGATTAAGTATATTATTCTTAAAATAAAGAACGCTAACTTGTTGTCCGGTTAGCGTTCTTTATTTTAAAGTATTATCAGTAGTAAATTATTGATTTTGAATTAAGTCAGAATAATTATCTTTTTTTGGGGGCTGCGCTGCACTATCTAATTGTTGCTTTATCTTGTGGGATAATTTTTAAGTAGGACAGGCCACGAAGTAATTATTATTTAGCCCTGAAAGGGCATAATAACCCAGCACAGGGTGCCGTCCTGTGGGTGGAAGAATAAATGCCGGAATTTTCAAGCCCTGAAAGGCGTAATATTCAATCCCAAACATACCTTTCATCATACGGAACCTGGTATTTCTTTAAGAATGCCCTATACTCCTCCTGAAAAGTTTTGTTCCGGTGATGTTCTTGCTGATTAGAAATATACGCTACAACGGTATTTACCTCGCCGGGATTAATGGAGAACGCACCATAGCCATCCTGCCAGTAGAAGTTACCATAATCAGCTCCTTTGGTTTTAATCCATTTGGATGAATGCGATTTTACCTCCTCGACCAATTTTACCAAAGCTATTTTCTTCGAAAGCAAACATAAAATATGAATATGGTCGGTATAACCGCCGATGATAATGGGTGTGCATTCCTGGTTGTTGCAGATACCGCCTAAATAACGATGTAGTTCTGCTTCTATCGAAGGATGTATCAGGGGCTCCCGGTGTTTAGTACTAAATACGAGATGGATATAGTTCTTTACCAGTGATTGCCCCATTAGAATATTTGATTCTCGTAAAAAAAATTTCGCCCTTTCAGGGCTTTTGAATATTACTAAATACTTTCGATGGGCTACACCCATCGCTGATATATTACGCCCCTTCGGGGCTCGCACGAATATTTTAAGACTTGTATAATACCAGATTGAAATTAGGAAGACGTATATAAAATTTCTAAACTTGGCAGGTCTTAAATTATCCCCGGATCTCCTTATAATCATACGTCACTTTAATTTAAACCTGGTATAATATTAAAGCGGGCATTGTAAAAAATGCCAGTGCTAAATTTTATTGAACAGATATTTTCTTTTGTTTTCTCAATAGAATTAGCCCTGAAAGGGCGTGATAACCTAGCGTAGGGTGTAGCCCTACGAGCCAAGCCATGCATTGAATATATCCCTGAAAGGGCGTAATATTATGTTATGTTTATCTATCCTTCATTATAAAAAATATACAAACCTTGCTTACCAGCCACAATAATATCTTTGCGACCGGTGCCGCGTAAATCGGCTATGCTGAAAAATATACCGGTGCCAACGCCTTCGCCCAGCGGGCCGTAGCTGATAATATTTTTGGTGAAGCTTTCGCCGTTCCAGGTGTAATAATATAAACCTAAATTATCGTCGGCGCCGGGGTCTTTGCCGTTGTGGGCGCGGTAGCGTTTGCCGGTAATAAGTTCGGGCTGGTCGTCGCCGGTAATATCTACCCACTGCATTTCGTGGAATTGGGAGTTGTTCAGGTCGATGGGGTGCTGGAGCCAGGTTCGTTTGCCTTTCCGGTCTTTGCGTTGTTCAAACCAAAACAAACCGTAGTCGTGGCCTTTTCCGGCAATCAGGTCGGGGAGTCCGTCTTTATTTACATCGGTTACTATAATCGGTACGCTGGCGTGGCTAATAGAGAATTCCTGGTGCAACGTCCAGGAATCAGTTAAAGGATTTTTAGGTGCTTCGAGCCAGCCGTTGGTAATTACAAAATCGCCGCGGCCATCGCCGTTAATATCGCCGAAGCCTAAGCCGTGTTCGTGGGTTTTGGCGACTTCGGTGCGGGTAAAAACGGGAGCACTGTTTTGGCCGGGTTTAACTTTAAAAAATGCCAGCGGTTTGCCGGGCGTGTTGGGTACCAGTTCTAAATTGCCGTCGCCGTCTACATCCCAGGCCCTAACCGTTTCGATATTGCCGGTCTGGGCAATAATTTGTTCGGGCCAGGGTTTGTCGTTGCCGGAGTTTTGGTACCACCGGAGCGATTCGCCGAACCAGCCGCCGGTTACAAAATCTAGTTTGCCGTCGCCGTTTAAGTCCATCGGAATAGTGGCAAAATCATCATAATATTCACCGTAGCGTTTTGCGTCGGTAATAAAATGGCGTTTGCTGTAACCCGGGCCTTCGTACCAAAAACAACCCGAAACCAAATCCGGTACTTTATCGCCGTTTACATCAAATACGCCCACCGACTCAAAGCTTTCGGCCGAAATAAATTGTTTCCGGAATTTAACGGCACCGGGTTTTTCTTCTGGTTGATTTGGCGATAAAAAAAGAAAGGGGAGTAAAGCTAGCGGTTGCAGGAGGGATAGCATAAGGTGGTGAAATAGTTTGGTATAAAATATATTACAAAAAGGGCTGTTGAAAAAGGAAAGGTTGTGGGTCCTCCCGTATTCAACAGCCCTGGTTATAGGTAGCATTCATTCGCCTCTTCTAAGCGGCTACCTTTTATTTACTGTTTATGCTTTTAAACAGCGGCCGCGTTCACGGCCTGATTTTGCAGGTTAGCCTGAGCCGATACACCGGTTTCTTTCCAGCTTCGGGTAGCGGCCGATTCCAGCACCGCTTCGCAAACTTTCTGGGTTTCTAAAGATTCCTGGAAAGTAGGGGAGCAAGGCTCGCCTGTTTCGAGGCTTTTTAAGAAATCGGCTACCTGGTGCACAAAGCTGTGTTCGTACCCGATAGAAAGACCCGGCACCCACCATTGGCCCATGTAAGGTTGGTCGCCGTCGGTAACGTGAATAGAGCGCCAGCCCCGGACAATAGACTCATCACGGTGGTCGAAATATTCCAGACGGTTTAAATCGTGTAAATCCCAGCGGATAGAGGCATGTTCGCCGTTAATTTCGAACGTATACAGGGCTTTGTGGCCGCGGGCATACCGCGTAGATTCAAAAAGGCCCAACGAACCGTTTTCGAAATGACAATGGAAAATACAGGCATCATCAATACCTACTTTTTGTTTCTGACCGGTAACGGCGTGGGTTCTTTCCTTAATAAAAGTTTCGGTTACCGCCGAAACATCAGTGATGCCGCCGTTCAGCCACATGGCCGTATCGATGCAATGCGCCAGTAAATCGCCGGTAACGCCGGAACCGGCCGCCTCTACATCCAGGCGCCAGTTGCCACCGCCTTGCGGTAAGTTTTCGTTAATGGTCCAGTCTTGTAAAAAGTTGGCGCGGTAATGGAAAATACGGCCCAATTTACCCAAATCGATAATTTGCTTGGCTAACGTAACAGCCGGTAAGCGGCGGTAATTGTACCAAACCGTGTTGGGTACACCGGCTTTTTCAATAGCATCAACCATTTGTTGCCCTTCGGCTAAGGTACGCGATAATGGCTTTTCGCATAATATCATTTTGCCGGCGGCAGCGGCGGGAATGGCAATCTCGGCGTGCGTATCGTTGGGTGTGCAAATATCTACCGCATCAATATCGTCGCGGGCAATTAAGGCACGCCAATCGGTTTCGTACGATTCGTAGCCCCACTGCTCGGCAAAAGCCTTAACTTTTTCTTCGCGCCGGGTACAAACGGCTTTTAATACCGGTTTATAAGCCAAATCCGGGAAAAAATCGCTTACGCGCTTGTAACCATTTGTGTGGGTGCGGCCCATAAAGCCGCCGCCAATTAATCCTATTCTTAATTCTTTTTTTGCGGTCATACCTAATTATCCAATTAAAGATTCTGCATTTACATTTACCGGAGCTTGCCAGCCGTGGGCTTCCCGTACTTTTATCATGGTAGCCAAAATATCGTTCCAGGTTTGCTGTTTCATCATTACATCGTTCGGGAACATACAGCCGTCCCAGCAAATGTGCTGGAAAGCTTTGGTCAGGTTACCGTTTTCGTCACGCAGCCAGTGGCCGGCATCTTCTACAATATTTAATTTGCCGTTCGGGTCGAGGGCCTGGCAATGGCGGCCGGTTTTATCATGCGAACCGGAGCCAAACACGGTACCGTCGTTCTGGGCCACGTGGAAGTCGATGGTCCAGGGGCGGAGGGCGGCGGTAAGTTGCTTCAGCCCTTCGGTTAAAGGTGTACGGTCGCTCCAATCGTAGTTCTCGGGTAATATCCGGTCTTCGGGGCTGTTGTAACCCATCAGGTATAACAAGGTATGGGCCATATCGGCCTGGAAGCCCATGTTAGGCCGGTTTACTTCTTCTAAGGTTTGGATCATGGCGCGCCAGCTATGCATACCGGCCCAGCAAATTTCACCTTCGGCAGCTAATTTCTCGCCAAAGTCGGCGGCTACATCGCAGGCTTGCTGAAACGTTTGGATAATTAGTTTAGAATTATTAACCGGGTCTACGGCCCAGCTTTGCGGCGAACTGGCCGAGTCGATGCGGATAACGCCGTAAGGGCGCACGCCCAGGTCACGCAACTTCTGACCAAATAAGCAAGATTTACGCACCATTTCTACAAAATTAGCGCGCTCTTCCGGGCTGCCCATGGCCGGACCGCCCCAAATAGGTGCTACCATGCTGCCAATATTCAGGTTTAGGTTGCCTACTTTATCGGCTAAACGCTTAATATCATCGTCGCTGCTGTCGATATTGATGTGCGGGTCCATCAGGCCAATATCAATACCGTCGAATTTAATACCGTCTACCTCGGCGGCGGCAGTCATTTCCAGCATGGTATCAAACGGAATTACGGGCTCAGCGCCATCGCCTTTGCCTACCAGGCCCGGCCAGGTGGCATTGTGCAATTTCGGATAATTATTATTGGTCATATGCGGTGGATTTTAATGAGTTAAAAGTTATAAGTTTAAAGTTATAAGATTATCAATATTCAGCTTAAATGCTCTTTTACAAAACCAAATCCGGGTTGTTAGGGCCAAAGTGCTTTAGCATAACAATCGGGTCTGTAGAGGAATAATTTACAATGGTAACGCCTTCCATGGCCGCTTTTTCAGTTACAAAAAACTCGTCGTTGGTTAACTGGCCGTAGCGGATTAAGGCTGGTGTTTCGATGTCACACACGCCCATTTTGCCGTGGCCTTGCATCATAATTAAACCGTAAGCGCCGCCGTCCTTTATGGTTACTGTTTGGCCCGGTAACACCGTTAATTCCTTGGCGCTGTACGCCTCGTTTTTGTAGCAAATCCAATTCTCTATGTAGCCTTCAGCTTGCATCTCTTCTAATGCTTTTACTGGTTTAGGTCGCATAAAATGGTTTTGCATAAAGTTGGGGTCCACGTTGGCTTCCCAATCAATCACCGACATCAGTTCATCATAATCACCTTTTTTGTCATCGGGCGTGCCTACCCATAATAATTCTTCTGGTATAATGGCTTCGTTTACCAACGATTGGTACATGGCAAAAATATCGGAAGCTTTTTGCGGCTCGTAGGTACACAAACTGCCGGGGGCATGCAATATTCCGGGGGGCACATCCCAACCGGTACCCGGCTCCAGGCGGTAAGCCGAAGAATAATTGGTTATTTTATTATCGCCTTTGGTAAAGTTTTGCAAACATTCTTTAATCTGCTCTTTTGTAGTGCCAGGAGCAATACCGAAGAACGTGTAAGGAAAATCGCCCCCGTGGTTATTTAATTGCGGCGGGAAATAATAAGCTTCGGGTTTACCCAACTGACCTACTTTAGCCGCGTGTTCATCGTTGTGGTGAATGTGGTGCGGCAGCGGGCCCATATTATCGAAAAACTTGGAATACATGGGCCAGGCGCCGTATTCGTTCCACAAACGGTCGCCGATTATTTCGCCTTTTAATTCGTCAATGGCGTCTCTTAATAAGAATTGCTGCTCGGTGTTGCCATCGTTAAAAACCACCGCACTTAAACCTTCGTTTTCGCCGGTTAATGGGCCGTTTTTAGCAGGCGTGGTAGAAGATAACCAACGCTCGTCGATGCCGCCGCGCTGACCGCCCAATACATAATAATCATCCGGATGCAATTTAATGCGGCGTCCGGGTACACAAAATGAGCGCGGCACCCAGGTAGGCGCCAAACGCAATATGCCTTTTCCCTGCTCTAATGCCTTCCCCGCTAAACTTACTTTTTCCATTGTTTCCATAAAAAATATACTTCTTAGTGAGCTGTTGTGGTATTATTTAAAAATTTGCTGATGGATAATTCGTCGGTTAATATCTCTATTTCCAGGCTATATTTCCGGCTTTCGCCGGGTGCCAGCATAATGAGTTGATTTTGCGCCCGGGCTTTGGCTTGACCAATGGGCGTATGGGTGCCGGGCTCCAGGCCGGTTACGTACTCGTTTTTACCAAAGTGTTGCCAGTTGGTAAGCCAGGGTAATTGTTCTTTCGGGAAGCGCATGGCCAGCGCAAAGCCTAATTGAGCGTTGTATAAACCGCAGGTGCAATTGCCATTGGCATCGGGGGTTATATCTATAAAAGCAGCCTCTTCGCCGGTGCCATTATGCTCGTCGGTAGGAGCCAGGCATTTCTTGAAATTATTGCCTTCCCGGAATATTTTATTATTCGGTGCGTCGCGTGATGTCCAGTTGCCTTGCCAAATTATTTCGGTGTTTTCGTCGACCAAAGGCCAGCCAAAATTGCAATGGTACAGCAGCATGTGCGGCGCGGGGGTATTGCCCCGGTTTATTACTTCGTCCTGAATTTTTATTATGGGTTGGCCCAGGGTACCGGAAATAGTACGTTTTAGTTCCAGGCTAGGGCCGAGTACCTGCGTTTCGCGCATGCGCCCGGTAATGCTCATTTGCAGGTTGCCCGTGAGCGGGTCAGGTTGCAGGATTGATTCTATTTCGGCGGGAATATTACTGATTTGCCCGTGCAAACCACGTTCGCCAAATTCATCGGCTTCGGGGCCACCCACGTGCGATAGGCCGCAAGTGGTAACCAAACCGCCGCCAAAGGTTCGGAGCCAGGCAATGCCTTTATCTGAAAAGGGTTGCGGCGGCGTAATGCCCCCGTGGCTGAGCCAGGCTAAACTGTGCTGGTTATAAAAAGCATCGGCAATATCCATGGCCCTATCCAGCTCTACCTTGTAGCGTAAGTCGGTACCGGTATTAATCCAGGCAATGCGGGTGCCGCGGCCAGCGCCGTTGTCGAGCAC
>NZ_JBMQUD010000075.1:0-48758 GCF_057359045.1 Adhaeribacter sp. | reverse complement strand
GCCGGTATGGCGGTTGTTCACCAACTCGAAGTCGGAGATATTATCCAGTCGGTTAAACTAATTAATTAAGAAAAATAAAGTTAGATAAACCTGGCTAAATAATGTGTACACTTCTAATAAGAAGGCAAAAATTTGCGCAATTAGCTTATGCTTTGCTGCCTTACCATTAGCAACCAGACACCCAAGCTGATTATTTTTACCAAATCGTATAAACGTCCTTTCATAGGAATAAAATAAGTCATTCTGGAAGGAACTATTGAGTAGAAAAGAAAGTAGGTAACTCCCACTTTACTGGTTGCTACCTGTAAGACAGGCTAAACAATAGTTCTTTTCAATAGGACCGATAGGGCGTGATAGGTATGGTATTTATTTGTTACTAGTTGGTATAGGGCGAACCAATTCAAAATATTAACCGCCGCTATTAACGAATATTCCGGCACGCTCTGGTAGTATCGCACGACGAATATTTTTTTAGAAAGTATTGATGTGGAGCGTGCGATTTATGTTAGCTAGTCATCGCTATCAACAAAATCACCCCACCCGTTAAAACGAGTGGAGTGTTTAGCCTGATTTTTTAAAATATTGGAGGTGGCAATTGTTTTCACTTTTACAATCGCATAACTTTAAATTATCTGGTACTTATCCGCCAAATGGTATTACTGGCATCATCGGCTACCAGCATAGCACCGTCGGGCAAAACCGTTACGCCAACCGGACGGCCATATACTTCGTTTTTACCATTATCCGCAACAAATCCGGTTAAAAAATCTTCGTAAGAACCGGCGGGTTTGCCGTTCCGGAAAGGCACAAACACAACTTTGTAACCCACCAACTCCGAGCGGTTCCAGGAGCCGTGCTGCCCAATAAAAGCCCCGTTCCGGTATTTTTCGGGGAAGGCTTGCTTATCGTAAAAAGCTAAACCCAAAGAGGCCGTGTGGGCACCCAACGACACATCGGGCACAATGGTCTTTTTAACTAAATCGGGTTGTTGCCCTTGCATCCGGGGATCTTCGTTAGGGCCGAAGTAAGCATAAGGCCAACCGTAAAAACCGCCGGGCTGCACACTGGTTACATAATCCGGTACCAGGTCGTCGCCGAGTTTATCGCGCTCGTTTACGGCTGTCCAGAGGGTTTTAGTGCCGGGAGCCCACCCCATACCTACCGGATTGCGCAAGCCACTGGCATAAATGCGTTCCCCGGAACCATCGGGGTTAATTTCTAAAATATTGGCCCTTCTTTTTTCGTGTTCCATGCCGTTCTCGCCCACGTTACTGCCGGAGCCCACCGAAATGTAAATTTTAGACCCATCGGCGCTGGAGATTAAATTGCGGGTCCAGTGGTTGTTGTAGCCGCCAGCCGGCAATTCTAATATTTTTTCGCCGGCGGCGGTTATCTTGGTTTGGCCGGCTTTATAGGGGTAGCGCCACAAGCCATCGGTGTTGGCTACGTAAAACATATCGTTTAACACCAGCATACCAAAAGGCTGATGGAGATTGCTTAAAAACACCTCCTGCATTTCGGGTTGGCCATCTTTGTTTGCATCGCGGAACAAAGTAATGCGGTTCGCGCTGTTGCCCAGATTTTGCGAACCGGCTTTACCAGTTACCTGGGCAGCCACTTTTTCTTTTATTTTTGGTTCGGTACTCGATTCGGCTACCAGTATATCGCCGTTGGGCGCTACGTAAATCCAGCGCGGATTCCGCAAATTATCGGCAAATTTGGTCACTTTAAAACCGGCAGGAGCTACCGGTGTTTTTCCGTCGGGCCAACCAATTACCTTGCTAAATACCTGGGCATCGTGGGTTGTATCGGGCGGTGGTAAAGAGCGGGTGTTATTTCCGGAGGTAGCCTCGGTAGTAGTGGCGGTAGTATTAGTTTGTTTTTTGCTTTCGGAATTACAGCCCATGATCAGGCTGGCGCCCAGTACGCCGGCTATAAACGTAGCATTCAGTTTGTTCATAATTAGTTAGGTAAATAAGCTTGTGCAATAAGTTATTTAACCTATTCTGGCTTTAATTGTTTCACCAGCCTATTTACCTAACTTTTACAAAATTATTCGGTTTACGCCCAATTAGCGTACCCATGCGGGTAATATTTTACTAAAATAAGTTAGACGACAAATACCGGTCGCCGCGGTCGCAAATAATACAAACCACAACCCCCGAGTCAATTTTCTGGCTCAATTTTAAAGCTGCGGCTACGGCGCCTCCGCTGCTCATACCGGCAAATACGCCTTCTTCGCTGGCCAGGCGGCGGGTCATGGCGGTAGCTTCCTGCTGCGTAACATCAATTATTTGGTCTACCCGCTCCCGCTCAAATATTTTAGGCAAATACGCTTCGGGCCACCGCCGGATGCCTGGTATCTGCGATCCTTCTACGGGTTGCACACCTACAATTTGCACCGCCGGATTTTGTTCTTTTAAATACCGCGAAACGCCCATAATGGTACCGGTAGTTCCCATAGATGATACAAAGTGCGTTACTTGGCCAGAAGTATCGCGCCAAATTTCGGGACCGGTGCTGGTATAATGGGCCTGGTGGTTATCGGGGTTGCCAAACTGGTTCAGCATCAGGTAGCCGCCGTTGGCCACTTGCGCCAGGGTGTAATCAATGGCTTCTTCCATCGAACCTTTTTCTGAGGTTAATATTACCTTGGCACCAAACGCTTCCATGGTTTTTACCCGTTCTATCGTAGAATTCTCGGGCATAACCAGTTCAATCTCTACGTTAAACAAGCGGGCAATCATGGCCAAAGCAATACCGGTGTTGCCGCTGGTTGCTTCAATTAATTTCATACCCGGTTTTAGTTCGCCGCGGTCCAAGGCACCCTTTATCATACCGTAGGCAGCGCGGTCTTTTACACTGCCGCCGGGATTATTTCCTTCTAACTTGGCGAGTAATTTTACGCCTGGTTTTGTTGCTATGTGGTTTAGCTCCACCAACGGGGTGTTGCCGATAAAATCTAATAATGTTGCCACGTTTATTTCTATTTACAATCTATTTAATGGTACTTACCTTATCAACGAAACACTTTTAAACTATTAAAGGTTAAATAATTAACCAATAGGCAAATTAAGTTTCCGTTGGAGCTCCTTTTCTTTATACCTACTTCATAACAAAAAACATATAAAGCTTTTAATCTAAACCGTTTTCTGTCTCCTTTGATTGGCAGACCTGAGCATTTACGTTTATTGGCAAAATACCGCGCAAATGAACAAACTTTTATTTTATTTAAAAAGATTTGTTACGGTAGTTCTTCGTTCGCTGCGCTACACGCCGTAAATTATACAGTTCCGTTTTTACAAGTGATTTATTTTGGGAGGAAATCCGAGATGAATTCGGTTGCTCTTTTTTCGGAATAATACGTGTTTTGCCAGAAATTTTCGGTGAAGCCAACGTGGCCACCCTTGCGCGGCATTTCTAAATATAAGTTAGGATTTTGTCGGGCCTCGGGTACCGGAAAACACTCCGGCGATAAAAAAGGATCGTTTAGGGCATTTACAAGTAAAGTAGGAATTTGTATGGCTGTTAAATATTGCCGCGAACTGCAGCGCTCGTAATACTCGTCGGCATCTTTAAACCCATGAATAGGCGCTGTAAACCGGTTGTCGAACTGCGGAAACGTACGCAGCTTTTCGTAGCCAGTAAGCGTTATGCCTTCAGGGAAAAGTGGCAGCTTATCGGTCATTTTCTGACGCAGAGTCTTTAAAAACCGGCGCATGTACACGCGGTTTTCTAATTTTGCCATTTGCCGCGAAGCCGTTTTAATGTGGCATGGCACCGAAAATACAGCCGCTGCTTTTACAGCGCTGGGTACCTGCTCAGGTTGCTGACCCAAATAATTAAGAGTAATATTGCCGCCCATGCTAAAACCCACCAAATAAATGGCCGCATAATGGTATTTAGCTAAAGCATAATTTACCACGGTATGTAAATCGTCGGTAGCCCCCATGTGGTAAGAACGTAACAACTTATTCGGTTCGCCGCTGCAACTCCGGAAGTTCCAGGCCAGGGCATCTAAACCAATCTGGTGCATCGCTTTTACCATGCCGCGTACATAAGGGCGGTCGGCACTACCTTCTAACCCATGCGATATAATAACTAAACCATTGCGGCCCTGGCGTGCCCAATCCAAATCTAAAAAGTCCTGATCGGGGGTGGTAATCCGTTCTCGGGTATAGGTTACTTCTTTCAGCTCCCGGAATAAACTGGGCACAATGGTTTGGATGTGGCGATTAAAAAAATAAAAAGGTCCGCCCCGGTAAGCAGAAGAAACAACAGGCATAAAGCAAGTAAGATTGTGAGCAGATTTACAACTGTTTACAAATTTACTATTTAAACTCCCGTTTTACCACTATATTTTATTTGCGTACAGCAACTCTAAAAAATTACACAGAGCCAAATAAATAAATTTATTTAACAGTAAACAGCTAAACCAGCAAGTAAGCAGCTACTTATACAATGGCTTTAAATAAATTTTTATTAATACATCCGGAATAAAATGTTAGTTTTACGGCTGATATTCTGAACCAAATAATTTTAAATAATTGTTGCAGAGAAAATTAGCATTTAACACCTTTTAACCATTAGTTTAGGAATAAATAAAATATACTATTTAAATTCAGAAATTTTATTTGGAACAGAAAACAAAAAGGTATAAATTTGCACTCTCATTCAGAAAAAAAGTATTTAGATAATAAAAATTTATGGCTAATCATAAATCGGCATTAAAAAGAATTAGAGCCAACGATAAGAAGCGGGAATTAAACAGATACCAAGCTAAAACCACCCGTACATTTATCAAGAGATTAAAAGGTACTACCGATAAAGCGGAAGCACAAGAACTGTTTAAAACAGTATCTTCTATGTTGGATCGTTTAGCCAAGCGCAATATTATTCATAAAAACAAAGCGGCTAATAACAAATCTAAATTAGCAAAGCATATTAATACGCTGGCTGCTGCTGCCGCTTAATTGCCGGTAAAAGTTTAGCTTTGGTTTTTATTCCTTAAAAGAATTATCCTGTTTTTTTTAATATTACTAGCCTTACCTCGGTAAGGCTTTTTTATGTTTTACGGGCAAGAAATTCTTTATACCTGCTGCGGACCGGTATAACTTAGTACGAAGAAAAAAGTTAAACTGCGGCCCTTATCCTTTCTTTCAGTTTTTAATACACTATCTGCTTCCCGTTTAAGCGTAACGGAAGCTTGGTGCTTTAATGAGCCAGGTTTAGATTACCCGGATTGTTTTTATAGCTTCCAGAATATTCCTTACCATTAATAATGCTTCCAGTTACAAGCATGTAAATAGTGGGCGGAGATAACACCAGCTATGGCCCTTTAGCTGCTTTTTAACTATAGCTCCTAAACATATTTGGTGTTAATCTTATACCAATACCAAAGAGAAAGCCTGTAAAATTTACAGGCTTTCTCTTTGTACAAAATAAATATCTGTTTTGCCAGCTTATTTGCGGCTTAATTTAATGGTATTGGCACTGGTGCGGTCGGTGGCCGGCATACTGGTAATATTTACCACCACATTTCCTTCCAGTAAATGGCCATCCTGGGTTAATATCGACCGGAATTCGGCCAGTAAATTATCAGTAGAGCTTACTTCCCCGTCGTAAAGGTAGGTGCGTACGCCCCAAACCATGTTTAGTTGGTTTACCAGTCGTTGGTTATCCGTAAAAACAAAGATATGGGCTTTAGGCCGGTTTTTTGCTATGTGCATGGCCGTATAACCAGAACGGGTCATACACACTACAGCGGTTGCCTCAGTATCGCGGGCCAGCATACAAGCGTTCGCAATTATTGTTTTACTAAAAAATGAATCGGCGCCCGGAGTAGGTTTAACTATTTTGTTAAATACTTCACCATTAGCCTCAACCGAGGCAATGGTCCGGCTCATGCTCCGGATGGTTTCTAAAGGATAAGCGCCGGCGGCTGTTTCGGCACTCAGCATTACCGCATCGGCACCGTCGAAAACGGCATTGGCTACATCATTGGTTTCAGCACGGGTAGGCCGGGCGTTGGTAATCATACTCTCCATCATTTGGGTAGCAATAATTACGGGTTTACCGGCTCGGTTGCATTTTTCAACCATCATTTTTTGCAACATCGGCACATCTTCGGCTTTAATTTCTACGCCTAAATCGCCGCGGGCAACCATTATAGCATCGGTAGCAGCAATTATTTCGTCTATGTTCCGGATGGCTTCTGGTTTTTCTATTTTGGCAACTACTAATGTATTTTTGCCGCAATCTTTAATTATACGCTTAATATCGGCAATATCCTGGGCCCGCCGCACAAACGAAAGCGCTACCCACTCCACATCGTTATCTAAGCCAAAATGCAGGTCTTCTATGTCTTTTGCGGTAAGCGATGGCGCCGACACATCGGTGTCGGGTAGGTTTATGCCTTTCCGGGGTTTTACGGGACCGCCGTAAATAACCACTACTTCTACTTCTTTGTCTTTATCGGTTGCAATAACCCGCAGTTCTATTTTACCATCGTCTAGTAAAATGGCATCGCCTACGTTTACGTCTTTGGCTAATTCTGTGTAAATGGTAGACAGACGCGTGGCGGTACTTACCGAATTATCACAAACCAGTTTTAATTTATCGCCGGCTTTAATTTCAACCTGACCGTTCTCCACATCGCCCAGTCTTATTTTAGGACCTTGCAAATCCTGCATCAGGCATATTTTGGTGCCCAGTTCCTGGTTAAGCTGGCGTACGGTATTTATAACGTGCAGGTGATCCTGGTGCTTACCGTGCGAAAAATTAAGTCTGAATACATCTACGCCTTCTTTTATTAAAGCCGATAGCATTTCTGCATTATTACTGGCCGGCCCAACGGTGGCGATAATTTTAGTTTTATTAAATGTTACTTCCATAAATTATTAGAACATCAGGTTTTCCTTAAACCGTAAGGAATTGGGGTCAAATTTTTTTACGTACTGGACTAGGGGTATTAGTTTAAAACGGTTCAGGAGCTCTTGTTGATAAAAATCGCTGAAAGCACCGGTAATCTGAATTATATAATCATATTCCTTTATGTCCGGAATAAGAAAAGGTTTTTTCAGGGTGCTTAGGTCTACGGATTTATTCCGGAATAGTCGAAAAGAATTATGTTCGGTGGTATGCAGGTAATTAGATATCACGAGGCGTCCTTTTTGCAAAAAATCGTATTTCAGGTCTTGCTGTTTTACCAGCCGAAGGTTAAAGTACTTATTTAATGCCCATGCAAGTTTATACTCTTTACTGGAAGAAACCAAACCAAAGAGATCAAAATCATAATCGTAATCTACTTCCAGCTTAAATGTTTTCATAAATCGAACGAAAAGAAGGGTAAAAAGATACGGCATCTGGATGCGGAGCTAAAATTAACAAGCTTTATCTTATTGCCGGCCTTCCGGGGCAAAAACATTTATCCACAACTTATCTGAATAATTTTTTTTGACATTGTGTATTTAAATCTCTTAATTTGCACAGTATTTCAAAAAAATCTTAAGAAAATGTCAGAAATCGCAGAAAAAGTTAAAGCTATTATCATCGATAAATTAGGTGTTGAAGAATCAGAAGTTACCCCCGAGGCTAGCTTTACCAACGATTTAGGAGCCGATTCTTTGGATACCGTTGAGCTTATAATGGAATTCGAAAAAGAATTTAACGTCTCTATTCCGGATGATCAGGCTGAAAACATTGGCACTGTAGGGCAAGCCATCAGCTACCTGGAAGAGCACGCAAAGTAATTATTCCTATTAAATTTTTCTGTTCACGAGTTTTTCTCATTTATCCACCCTCTGTGCTAGCTTATGGAGCTTAAGAGAGTTGTAGTAACTGGCCTTGGCGCACTCACCCCGATTGGTAATACTGTTTCTGAATACTGGAATGGATTGATTAACGGTGTGAGTGGTGCCGCGCCTATTACCCGTTTTGATGCTAGTAAATTTAAGACCCAGTTCGCCTGCGAGGTCAAAGGATATAATGCCGAAGACTTTTTCGACCGGAAAGAGGCCCGCAAAATGGACCTTTTTTCGCAGTTTGCCATGATAACCGCCGATCAGGCCGTACAGGATGCCGGACTGCTGCAGGACGGATTAAATCCGGATCGGATTGGCGTTATCTGGGGTTCTGGTATCGGGGGGTTACGCACGTTTCAGGAAGAATGCGTGGCTTTTGCCAACGGCGGCGGCAATCCCCGCTTTAATCCCTTCTTCATTCCTAAAATGATTGCCGATATTAGTGCCGGCCATATTTCTATTAAATACGGTTTCCGTGGTCCTAATTTTGTTACCGTATCGGCCTGTGCTTCGGCAACTAATGCTTTAATTGATTCTTTTAACTATATCCGGTTGGATATGGCCGATGTAATTGTGTCGGGTGGTTCTGAAGCAGCCGTAACCGAAGCCGGTATTGGCGGTTTTAATGCCTTAAAAGCTTTATCGGAACGCAACGATTCGCCGGAAACAGCCTCACGCCCCTTCGATAAAGACCGCGATGGCTTTGTGTTGGGAGAAGGTTCAGCAGCCATAATTCTGGAAGAATACGAACACGCCAAAGCCAGAGGAGCAAAAATTTACGCTGAAATTATTGGTGGCGGCATGAGTGCCGATGCTTACCACATTACTGCACCGCACCCCGAAGGTTTAGGAGCATTGAATGTAATGAAAAATGTACTCCGCGATGCCCGGATTAACCCCGAAGCAGTAGATTACATAAATGTACACGGCACATCTACCCCACTCGGCGATTTAAGCGAAGCCAAAGCGATACAAGAAGTTTTTGGCGAGCACGCTTATAAGCTTAACATTAGTTCTACCAAATCCATGACCGGCCACTTACTGGGTGCCGCTGGTGCTATTGAGTCGGTGGCGGCTATTCTGGCCATTCAAAACAACATGGCCCCTCCTACCATTAACCACTTTACCGACGACGATAGCTTTGACCCGAAACTTAACTTTACGTTTAATAAAGCCCAGGCTCGTGAAATAAATGTAGCTTTAAGCAATACTTTTGGGTTTGGCGGGCATAACACATCGGTCATCTTCCGGCGGGTGCAGGAGTAGCCGGGCTAATTTATCTTGGTGTTTACCCTATTTAATAAATATCTCCATAAAGACCGGGCCTTTGTTAAGGCTATCACCAACGTAACCGACATTACTCCCGATAATGTTTACCTGTATACGCTTGCCCTTACCCATACCTCTTTTGTAAAAAACAACAACACGGGCAAACAAGAAACCAACGAACGCCTTGAGTTTTTAGGCGATTCTATTTTGGGTGCGGTAGTGGCAGAGTTTTTATTTAAAAAATTCCCTTACAAAGACGAAGGTTTCCTGACCGAAATCCGCTCCCGGATAGTTAACCGCGAGTCATTAAACAATATTGCCGTTCGGATTGGGCTAAACACGCTGGTTAAAATTGACCAGAATAACCAAAATACCCGGTATAAATCTATCAACGGCAATGCCTTGGAAGCCTTGGTAGGCGCTATTTATTTAGATAAAGGGTATAAAACAACCAAAAAGTTTATTCTGGATAAGCTCATTAAACCCCATTTTGATATACATACGTTGGTAAATACTACCGTTAATTTTAAAAGTAAGTTAATTGAGTGGGCCCAAAGTCATAATAAAAGTATCCGGTTCGAGATTGTTCAGCAAAAACAATCGGGCAGTACCACCGAATTTACCGCCGAAGTCACCCTCGATGAAAATCCCTTAGCCACTGGGGTAGGTTATTCTAAAAAGAAAGCGGAGCAAATGGCCGCCGAGAAAAGCCTGGCTATCTTAAAAATAGACTAGTCAATTCTTTTAAGCTTACTTAGCGGTTAAAATTCGGCTTAGACCTAATAGGTTCTAGAAATTATCAGGCAGCTTGAATTGGTATATTTAAGCAGTTTATGCTTATACTATTTCTGACCCGATGTATTTCTTTCCTGTTGCTTTTAACCGTACTTATTGCGCAAAAAGCAACCGCCCCAAATACCGTTTATCAGCAAACCCGCTTTTTAGATTCATTTAGTATTCAGCATGATTTAACTGTTGCGTATTACCGAATAAAATAATGGCTATGAAAGAAAATATATAGCCCTATTGTAATTATATTTAGTAAATCGTCTATAACTCCCGGGCTTGGTTCCCGTTATAATACGCTATGCGAAACTCGTTAAAATTGGGGGGCGCTGCCCTTAACCAAACTCCTCTCGACTGGGGAAATAACCTCCGGAACATTAAAACCGCCGTTACCGAAGCCCAAGCCCAAAAAGTTGATATTCTGTGCTTACCCGAACTATGCTTAACCGGCTACGGCTGCGAAGATTTATTTCTGAGCCCATGGTTGCCCGAAGTAGCTTTTGAAAAACTGTTGCAGGTGAAAGAATGGTGCAGCAATATAACCGTTTGCGTGGGCTTGCCCGTGCGGGTTTTTGGCCAGGTATTTAATACGGCCTGCGTTATCCGGAACAAAGAAATAATTGGTTTTACCGCCAAGCAATTTTTAGCCAACGATGGCGTCCATTATGAGCCCCGCTGGTTTTCGTCGTGGCCCGCAAACGAAATCCGGGAGTTTGAAAAATTTGGCCAAACCTACCAGATTGGCGATATTATTTACGAAGAGCAGGGTGTAAAATTTGCTTTTGAAATTTGCGAAGATGCCTGGCGACCCGACCCCGACCGGCCCGCTGGCCGGCACATGCAAAAAGGAGTGCAATTAATTATTAACCCCAGCGCCAGCCACTTTGCCATGAGCAAAACCGATGTGCGCTACCAATTGGTATTAAATGCCTCTAAACGGTTTAATTGCACTTATTTGTACGTAAACCTGCTGGGCAACGAAGCGGGCCGCATGATTTACGACGGCGAAATATTGATTGCCCAGAACGGCAACCTGGTTTTGCGCAATAATTTATTAAGCTTTAAAGCCGTTGATTTTGAAAATGCCGAAGTAAACTTTGCCGAACCCTTAGTTCCCGCCGAAAAACTAGTTTTATTGGGCCCTATCGACGAAAGCAAAGAATTAATTGCCGCCTTAAGCCTAGCTTTGTTCGATTATTTGCGCAAAAGTAAAAGCAAGGGTTTTGTTCTGTCTTTAAGCGGTGGCGCCGATTCATCGATGTGCGCGGTAGCCGTGGCCGAAATGATCCGCCGGGCTATCTGTGAAATTGGTCTAACAGAATTTACCTCCCGATTAGGTATTTTTTCGCCGGAAGAAATTAATACGCTGCAAAACTTATCTGAAGCCGAGCAGCAAAAACAGCTCTGCGGCCGCTTATTAATTTGTGCCTACCAGGCTTCGCGCAATTCATCCGAAGATACTTTTAACTCCGCCAAAGGCTTAGCCGATTCTTTAGGTGCCACTTTTTATAACTGGTTTATCGACGACGAAGTAGCTGGTTATACCGCTAAAATAGAAAACGCCATTGGCCGGAAATTAACCTGGGCTACCGACGATATAACTTTACAAAATATTCAGGCGCGGGTACGGGCTCCGGTTATCTGGATGCTGGCCAACCTCACAGGCTCTTTGCTTATTTCTACCTCTAACCGCAGTGAGGCAGCTGTGGGTTACGCTACCATGGACGGCGACACTGCCGGTAGTATTTCGCCGCTGGCCGGGGTAGACAAAGCTTTTTTACGGCAATGGCTGGTGTGGGCCCAAAAAGAATTAGGGTACGAAGGCTTACAATACGTGAATAACCTGCAGCCTACCGCCGAACTTCGCCCCGCCGAACAAGCACAAACCGACGAAAAAGATTTAATGCCTTACCCGTTGTTAAACCAAATTGAGCGATTGGCCTTTTACGAGCGGTTATCGCCGAAACAGGTTTTTGAGAAGCTACAAGGCACCGAACCCGATGACTTACTGAAGCTGCACATCCGGCGCTTTTATAGCCTCTGGACGCGCAACCAATGGAAACGCGAACGTTACGCCCCGTCTTTCCACCTCGACGATTACAACCTGGACCCCCGCAGTTGGTTACGGTTCCCAATCCTGAGCGGTGGCTTTGCCGAAGAACTCGACTTTTAGATTCTAACACGAAATAAATATTACGTTTAATAATCTTACCTAAATATCATTTTTAGCTTAAACGTTAAGCCCACATTAAGTTAAATTAACTTATATCAGAAGCCATAGCCCCTGCGTTAAAACTGCGGCTATGGCTTTATCTTTTCGGGTTTATTGCTTACTCCACACAAAATAGTATTTTTGAAGCTTATAAATATTACCTATGTCCATACTGAATTACATTACCTGGAATGTTTCCGATGAAATATTCCGTGTTACCTTACCCATTTTTGGCGAAGTTGCGCTGCGCTGGTACGGTTTGCTTTTTGCTTCGGGCTTTGTGTTGGGACAAATTATTTTAACCCGTATTTATAAAGCCGAAGGCATTAAAGAAAAATGGGTAGATGTAATTACGCTTTACATGATTGTGGGTACGGTGTTGGGCGCGCGGTTGGGCCACTGTTTATTTTACGAACCCGAGGTTTACCTCCGCGATCCCATCCGGATATTAAAAATATGGGAAGGTGGCTTGGCGAGTCATGGGGCAACAGTAGGTATTTTACTAGCCTTGTATTTATATAGCCGTAAGTTTAAGTTCGATTATTTGTGGGTATTAGACCGCATTGTAATTGTGGTAGCATTGGGCGGGGCCTTAATCCGGTTGGGCAACCTCATGAACTCCGAAATAATTGGCAAACCCACCAACTTGCCCTGGGCTTTTAAATTTGAACGCAACCACGAAATAATAAATGGGGTAGCCGCTTCGGTAATGCCCCGGCACCCGGCCCAGTTATACGAGGCTATTTCCAGTTTCCTGTTGTTTTTAGCATTGTATTTTCTGTGGCGGCGGCTTAAACGGGCTACGCCGCGGGGGCGCATTTTTGGTTTGTTTGTGGTTATTTTATTTACATTAAGGGTTTTGTACGAATTCCTGAAAGAAAACCAGGTAGATAAAGAAGATTATTTATTGGCTACAATTGGTTTAAATATTGGTCAGTTATTGAGTATACCGTTAATCATTATTGGCCTGATTGTGCTTATTCGCTCGTATACGCACCCGGTTATTCCGGTTATTGACCCGTACGATCCCGACGAAGTTCAGCAACCGCAAACCAAAGCCAAAACAAAAACCAGGTAATACGGCAGAACATTGTTTTAATGGATTTCTTTGGCTTATATAATCAATAACACTCATTGAGTAAATATTAAAGATAATCAAAAGGAGAACCACCATGAAAACAACTTTTTCTTACCTTAATCATCCGTACGGTTTAATTACGGTTATTCTTTTTCTTTCGCTGGCAGGTTTTACTTTAAAAAGCCCGCACCAGAATACGCATCAGCAAAAGCCAGCTATTACTAACCAAAACCTGAATGGCGCCTGGCGCTTAACCAAAACCACCGAAACCGGACGTACCGCACCTAATGTAGTTAAGATTGTGGCCGATGGTTATTTTACGGTAGCCGATTACAGCCGGGCCGATAAAAAGTTTATCAGTGCCCACGGTGGTACTTTTACCGTGGATAAAAACCGGTATACCGAAAAACTGGAATATAATACCGCCGACTCCAGCCAGGTGGGCAGTAGCCTGACGTACAACTTAAGCGCCAAAGGCAATAATTTAATTTTAACGGCCACCAAAAACGGCAAAGCCATTACCGAAACCTGGGAGCGCATTGATAATGGCACCGGCGAATTGGCCGGCGCCTGGCGCATTCGGGAACGCGAAACCCAACCTGGTCAGATGAGTGTGATGCAACGTGGGCCGCGTAAAACCATTAAGTGGCTATCCGGTACCCGGTTCCAGTGGGCCGCCATCAACACCGATACGAAACAATTTTTTGGTACCGGCGGCGGCACCATTACCTTAAAAGACGGCAAATACACCGAACACATTGAGTTTTTCTCGCGCGATGCCAGCCGGGTAGGCATGGACGTTACTTTTGATTACGAAGTTAAAAACGGCGATTGGCATCACCGCGGCCTTAGCACCGCCGGCGCTAAAATCTATGAGATCTGGGCCAGAGAAAAATAATTAAGAACTGCATTAAATTTAAAAAGTAAGTAAAACAGGGTTATTTTTAATTCCTGCTTTACTTACTTTTTTATTTACATCGTTAAGATATTCTGCTCTTGCGGTAATAATATTTATACAGGTAAGAACATCTGGTCAAAAATATTCCTGAACAAAACCATTATTTACAACGGATAACGGTACATAGTGCCCTGCTCATTTGTAAGTATTACCGTTTTATTATCGGTAAAAACAGCCGCTTCAGTTTGACCTACCTTGCCTAAATCCAATGTTTGCATTTTAGAACCGAAGAAGCTTTTCTCGCCTTCCGGCCGGAATAAATGGAGCTTGCCGGTGCTCAGTAAAAGTAAGGTTTTGCCGTCGGGGCTAATATCAGCCGCAGTTACCGGTGCATTTACCTCGTACGTGTCTATTATTTCAGCTTCGTACTCGCCGGGTTGGTCGGGCAGTTGGTACAGCTTGGCCTGCACCCCATCGCTGCGGTCCTTGGTAATTAAATATAAATGCGAACGAAACCAGAAAACAGCTTCGCAATCAAATTCAAAATGCTTTTTATCGGCGGTTCCGGCTTTCCGGTCGGCGTATTCAAACCTGATTTCTTCTACCTGATCGGGGAGCTCTGGTTTAAGCTTGTAAATTTTTAGCTTTTTACGTTTGTTGCTGTTGTTCCCGGTATCGGCAATGTAAATACAACCTTTATCATCCCGTGCCAAATCTTCCCAATCTACATTTTCAATCTGGTCGAAGGCAATCGTAGCCAGAAGCTTGCCTTCCTGATTTATTTTAAACAATTCAGGCGGATTATTGGCGTCATTGTGGGTGTAAAACGTACCGGGTTGGTCAGCGGCTTCAATGCCGGAACTCTCTTTGATTCCTTTGGGCAGCTCGGCAATTTTAGTGGCCGTGGCTGCCACAACCGGTGGCACAGAAACAGTATTTACCGGCAGATTATCCGCTACATACCCATAAAGGAGCAACGAAAAAAACAGTAGAATAACGGCTATTTTAAAAGATAAACGCATAAACCCCACGTCACGAAATCTTAACGTAACAAATATTTATTTTTTTGAATTAAGGTTTTAAAACGAAAATTAAAGCCAAGAAGTTAGCCCTCTGTTCCAGAAAAAGCTTTATGCCCGTTTACGGCACCGGATCGTAGCCACTGCCACCCCACGGATGGCACCGCCCAATGCGTTTTAAAGCTAACCAACCGCCTTTAAAAGGGCCAAACTTGGTTACAGCCTCAGCGGCATATTGCGAGCACGTAGGCACAAACCGACAACTAGCCGGCGTTAACGGCGAAATCAGGCGCTGGTAAATCCAGATAAAACCCAGTAATAAATATTTAATAATCTGGCGCATAGCTGTATCGGTTACCGTTTTAAAACGTAAATAGTTCCGGTAAATTGGCGAATTTAGACTTATTCCGGCAAAAAGAGCAACGACATGAAATATATCTTATGGACCTGTCTTTTTTCTGGAATTTACCTACTCCCGCTAACCTTACGTGCCCAATCGGTGGGAGCTCGCTCGGCTGGCTTAGGTGGCCTTGCTGCCACTTTGAGCGATGTTTGGGCCATCTCGAACAATGTAGCCGGAATAACCGCTTTAGAGAAACCCGCCTTAGGGGTGTTTGCCGAAAACCGGTTTAATTTAAAAGCTTTAAGTACCGTTACATTCCAAGGCGTTTACCCTTGGGCAAATAAAGGTTGGGCCGGCATAGAATTAAGCCGTTTTGGCGATAAATTATACAACGAACAAAAACTTGGTTTAGGCTACGCGCATAAAATCGGTCCGGTAAGCCTGGGCCTCAAAGCAACCGTACTGCAACTACACCTCGATGAGCTGGGGAGCAAACGCGTCATTGCTCTTTCTTTTGGGGGGCAGTCTGAAATAATTCCTTCTTTAATTTTTGGCGCCCACATTTACAATTTTAACCAAGCCCGTTTAGCAACCTTTGAAAATGAATATTTCCCTACTATTATGACCGCCGGGCTGGCATATAAACCAAGCAATAAGTTATTCCTGAGCCTGGAAACAGAAAAAGATTTAGAGCGGCCGGTCAATTTTAAAGGCGGGGTAGAATACAAAATTATTCCGCAACTAAGGTTGCGTACAGGTTTTTCCTCATTACGGCAAGCAGCTACGGCCGGCGTGGGTTTCGTTACAAAGCAATTCCAAATAGATTATGCTTTGGGTGGGCACTCGGTATTGGGTATCAGTAATTATTTGTCGGTGGGGTATACCTTAGAATAACGCCGATGGGTAAAAAGCTGCTGCTACTCCTCTTGTACAGTTCCGTAAGCCTGGTTACGCTGGCGCAGGAAGTACCCCGCCCGGTTTTAAATCTGGAAATATTTGTACAGGAACTGGTAGCCCAGCAGGAAGACGAATTAAACTACGAAGATATTTACGAAAATCTTTTGTTGTTCTACCAAAACCCTATTGACCTGAACAATACCAATCCCGAAGAGTTAACTTCGCTTTTATTGTTAACCCCTAGCCAAATCCAAAGTTTACTCCAGCACATTCGCGAAAATGGCAAACTAGTAAGCCTCTATGAACTGCAAAGTATTCCGGGTTTTGATTTAATAACCATCCATAAAATATTGCCCTTTGTAAACGTACCGGAAGCCGGCCTTTTAACTGACCGGCAAGCTTTGGGGCAACGCATCCGCAACAGTACCAATCATTATTTACTAACCCGTTACGAGCGGGTACTGCAAACCCGGCGGGGCTTTACCGCCCCCGACACCATTGGCAACCGGCTTACCTCGCGGTACATAGGCTCGCCGGATAAATTTTTACTGCGCTACCGCAACAGCCACTCCCGCGATTTTAGTTTTGGTTTAACCGTAGAGAAAGATGCGGGCGAAGCATTGGTTTGGCAACCTTCCTCCCACCGGTACGGCGCAGATTTTTATTCGGTGCATGCCTTAATTTATAACAAAGGGCGATTTAAAGCCTTGGCTTTGGGCGATTATCAACTTCAGTTTGGGCAAGGATTATTGCTTTCTTCCGGCTTTTCGGTAGGTAAAGGCAGCGAAACCATTACAACGGTGCGGCGCAGCAATGTAGGCATCCGGCCTTATTCGTCGGCGCTGGAAAGTGGCTTTTTTAGAGGCGCAGCGGCCACGTATGCGGTACATCCTAACCTAAACTTTACCGGATTTTTCTCCCGCAAAAAAGTAGATGCGGCTTTACAACCCGAAACCGATAGCTTATCGGACGTTGATTTTACTTTTTCCGGCATCCAGGTTTCCGGTTTGCACCGCACCCCTACCGAAATCCAGCATAAACACCAACTCACCGAATGGATTTACGGAACCAACTTAACTTTTACGAATAATTCCCGCAACTTTACCACGGGTTTTACTTTGCTCCAAACTCAGTACAACCAATTGCTGCAACCCCGCGACTTAAGCTATACAGCCTTTGATTTTAGGGGCCGGCAGAACCTGGCCTTTAGCCTTAATTATTCTTATAACTGGCAAAACTTAACCTTCTTTGGAGAATCAGCCCGCTCCTCGGGCGGTGGAATGGGCACGATAAATGGTTTGATTGCCAGTTTGTCTAAAGGAGTAGATTTGGCCATGGTTTACCGCAACTACGGCAAGCGTTTTAACAGTATGTACGGCAATGCTTTCGGCGAAAATACCCGTAACCGCAATGAGCAAGGCTGGTATACCGGTATTAAAATTAAGCCCAGTAACAAATGGGAAATTACGGCTTACTACGATTATTTCCGGTTTCCCTGGCTTAAATTCCGGGTAGATGCTCCTTCGCAAGGTCACGAATATTTAATTAGGGCCCTGTACAAACCCACTAAAACGGCTTTACTTTACACTCAGTTCCGGCAAGAAACAAAAGGACTAAACTACCGCGATGCCAACGCTGCTTTAAATTATGTTTTACCGGCAAACCGTCGCCAATATTTACTTTACCTCGATTTTTCGCCGGTTACAACTTTAAATTTGCGCTCACGGGTGCAGTTTAGTCAATATTTACACGCCCAAACCCAAAGCCATGGCTTTTACATTGGTCAGGAAATAATTACCACGCTAAAGAAAACAACCATTAGTGCCCGCTACGCCCTTTTTGATACCGATGATTTTAATACCCGGCAATATGTTACTGAACGCGATGTTTTATCGGCATTTTCGGTACCGGCTTTATACGGCATGGGTACGCGGGTATATTTGCTCTTACAAAGAAGCTTAAGTTCTAAGATAGATGCCTGGCTAAAGTTAGCTCATACCCAATACCGGCACCAGGAAACCATTGGCTCTGGTCTGGACGAAATAACGGGCTCGGCCCGTTCTGATATTCGATGCCAGGTGCGGTATAAATTTTAAAGAAGGTGTTGCCAGCGGCGGCTTAGTTAAATAAACGCCAAATTATATTTTATCAATTTTAAGTTTGTAGAAACTTAAAGTATTATAATGAAAACCATTTGGCAGCATCGTGTCCGGCCTTAATAGCTAACTCCATCGGCGTTAAGCCATCGGCAGTAGCGGCATTAATATCGGCCATGCGCTCCAGCAACAGCTTTATCAAATCTTCGTCGCCTTGATGGGCTGCCCCGTGCAGGGCTGTAAACCCGCCGGCCTGAACGGCATTTATATCAGCACCCTGATCTAACAGATAGGCGGCTAAGTCGGCGTTATGGGCTGCTACCGCGCTATGTAAAGGGCTAACCTGTAAAGCGTTTTGCGAAGAAATATTCACATCGGCCCCTTCTTGAATTAAGTAGCGTGCCACTTCCGGATAATTAAAAAAACAGGCTAACCCCAATGGCGTAAACCCATCTGATGCTACGGCATTCACCGCCGTTTGGTCTTCCTGCACCAGTTGTATTACCCTTTCCAGGTTACCGGTAGCCGCAGCTTCGTGCACGGTTAATTCCTGGTTTTTGGCTAGTAATATTTGTGTAATATCGGGTTTGTGGTGGTAAACCGATAAAAGCAGCAACGACTCACCACTGGCTCCTTTGGCTTCGTGCAACAGGTTGGGTTGGGCCTCCAGCATGGCTTTTACCTGGGCAATATCACCGGCTTTTATGGCATCAACTAAAATCGGGGCGTCTGACATAGTATAGAGCTTTTTATTTTAAAACTTCATACGCAACTACCCCGCTTTAGATATACCACTAGCCTTCCTTCCGCACAACTTATAAATATTTTCCGGAAAATTATTCAGCTAAAAACGTAGCAGGACCGGGTTCTACTCCAGTAAATGGGCTACAAACTGCGAAGTATTGGTAATAATACCGGGAGCCCGGCGATAGCCAATGGCGCAGCCTTCGCCGGCCCAGAAAACCCCGGTTTGGTATAAATTTCCGGCTTCGTCGCGGGGAAAATCGCACCATCGCTGGTAAACTTTAGGCTGACTGTTGTACTCCCCTTCGGTACGGTTTACAGCTTCGCCGGCGTTCATTTCTTCTACGTTTTGCCCTTCGCGGCCAAAAAAGGGTTTGCTAATATAATGCCCGGTTAACTTATTAAAAGAGGTTTCGAGCAACAACGGGTGATACGGATAATTCTGCCATAACAAAGCCAGCATACCTTTGCTCTGGAAAATTAAGGTGTACGCCGGATTGGCCACCACCAGGCTGCGGGTGCGCAATAAATTATCGAGGTCGTTTATTAGTTCCGGCTCTTCCCAGGCCAGTTGCTCCCACGGCAATAATTTGTATACAAACCAAAACCGTTGCCATTCCTCAGGGCCGGTTTGTGCCCAAACACCCCGGTCCGGACCAACTGCTGTAAAAGTAACCTCTTCTATGGAGCAAAGGTGGGTTTCAAAACCTGCTTCAGTGGCGGCTTGGGCCAATACTTCGCAATTGGTGTAGTCTTCGGCGCTTGCCCCAATATATGTTATTAATAAAGAAGGTTCCAGATCTTCGTTTAAGGTGCGCCACTGCGTAAATTGCCCCACCAACGCCTCGTATAAACCCGAAGCCTGGGCCGCATTGTTTTTACCCGCAGCGGCTAAACTGGCCCATTGTACTACTGCTGTCTCGGGAATACCGGTAGCAGTATCGGCGTTAAATTCAATTAATTTAGGTCCGTCTTTTGTCTGGGCCAGGTCGAAACGCCCGTACAGGTGCCAGTGCCGGTCGTCGTTCCAGGAGTGCCGTACCAAAGGCCACAAAACTTCAGGTATAGCCAACTTCCGTAAAAAATCATCGGCTAAATTGTCGGGCACAACTCCCATCATCATTTCATAAAGTTCGTCGGTAGCATTTAATAAACTATCGGCCTGGGCTTGCGGTAATACTACAGCTTCGCCGGGTAAATAATTTACGCATTCGTCTTCGAGTACCCAATTCCACCCTAAGCCATGTAAGGCCTGGGTAATATTACCGTTGTGCGGAATAAGTTTAACGGTATCTTTCCACCGGATAGACCACGGTTCTTTATCAGCAGAATTATCAGCAGAGTATATAGCCACTTTTGTAGAGATTCGTTTTTTGCTACGGAAGTTTATTAAGTTTTAAAAGGATTGCCTGCCGGCCAGAAATACGCGAAAACATTTAATCTATTAGATTAATAACAGGCCGGCACGAACGTTTGGGTTACTACTAACTTAAGCATTAAAACCACTGCTACGACCCGAAAAAACACCGGATCGGCCAGCGGGGGCCGTAGTGCGGCGCGTGGCACCGTTGTTGTATGTAGCACCCCGGCTCCGCTGCTGCGAAACATCGTTGCGCCAGGCACTGGTACGCTGCATAACGTTGGGATTGGCATAATACCGTGGGTTCGGCGACATCATCCGGCCAGCCATATAACCTATGCTACTCCACATTAATACATCCATCATACCAAAACCATTGGTATTGTTTGGGTGTACCGAGGCATACTGCTGCATTTGGCGTTCCAGCGCTTCGCCCCGCAAGGTATCTATTTTACCATCGTGGTGCCGCAATATGGCGGCTACTTCGCCGGCGCCAGCCGGGCGCTCGTCGGTAATTTGCCAATAATCGGGCTTGGTTTCAGTTAATTCGGTAATTACCCCGCGGCTGTTAGACTCACCACCCGTAGACCAATCGGTGGCGGTTTGCTCGTTGGCGGGACTGTTGTTACAAGCCGTTAAGCCCAGGCAAGAGGCGGTGGCTACGAGTAAAACATTGCGTTTCCAATCGCCCACCAGTAAATATTTTCTTTTCATAGATAGCTTAATAAGTTTTAACGGCAAAGCAATACGCTTAAATCCGGATAAAAGAGCGATAAAGTATTAGTGCTCTGGATTTAAATAAAATAGCTCTGCGCTTTTGTCTAACTTAAATTTTTAAACTTAATACTTTGCCCCCGTCAGGACATTTAATTGCCCGACCAGGTACTATAAAATTATTCCCAAAGGGGGTAATGCTCCAGGTGCACCTCTCGTTTAAAAAAAATACGCGTAGAGGCTTCGAAAGACCGGGTAAAATCTGATACGTAAAAAGTATGGTCTTGCGTTAAAGCAACAGCAGCTAAATTTTGCTCTTCTAAAAAGGTTTTTACGTATTTAGCTACAATTTGCGAGGCATCTACTATATCTACTTTGCCCTGGTAGTAATCGTGGATTTGGTTTTTAATTAACGGATAATGGGTGCAACCCAGTATTAAAGCTTCAATATTTCTTAAAGACGGGTCGGATAAGTACGCATTAATAATACTCTCGCTGATATTATCTTTAAAAAAGCCTTCTTCAATCATGGGGGCCAGCAAAGGGGTAGCCACCGCATTTAAAGTAATATTTAAATTAAGGTCGTCAATTTTTTTGCGGTAAACATTAGAGTTTACGGTTTGCTTTGTACCAATTAAACCAATGGTTTTATCTGGATAATTATGGCCGATATACGAAATAACGGGATCTATCACATTTAAGGCTTTGGCTTTACTACCCACATACTCGCGCACCAAATCATAAGCTGCCGCCGATGCCGAGTTGCAGGCGATCAGAATAAGCTTGCAATTTTTTTTTACAAGTAAATCGCAAATTTTAACGGCATATGCCTGAATTGCAGCCGTAGATTTATCGCCGTAAGGCAAATGGGCGGTATCGCCAAAGTAAAGAATTTGCTCGTGCGGTAATAAACGGTTAATGGCATGGGCTACGGTAAGGCCGCCAATGCCACTATCAAAAATACCAATAGGCCGCTGCTGCGGAGAGTTTGGAATCATGTATTATATTATAAAAATACGAAGGTAGCAGAGAATATTTTTTTAAACCTACTTTAAACGCAAATATTGCATTTTAATCCGCAACCCGCCCTTTTATAATTTATTAGAATATATAACTTAATTAATCTAAAACTCTGTAATCAGATTAATTAACAAATTAAATTTGTATATATTTTATAAAACCCACTAACCTAATTTTATTACCCAGCGTATAAGCTCTTAAACAAAAATTAAATTTTACACAAATTACAGGAGATTATATTATGAGATTTATTTCAACCAGAGTTCATGGGATATTAGATTATCTGATGGGCGCTTTATTAATAGCTGCACCCTGGATATTGGGTTTCAATAATGGGGGTGCTGAAACCTGGGTACCGGTAATATTGGGTGTGGTAATGTTACTACAAGCCTTAATGACCGACTTTGAGATGGGTATATTTAAATCAATCTCTATGCCCACCCACTTACGCATGGATTTTATCGCCGGTATTTTTCTGGCTGCATCGCCTTGGATTTTTAATTTCGATGAAACCGTATGGGCGCCTCACGTAATTTTTGGTTTAATGGAGGTAGCGGCTTCGCTCATGACCCGTACAGTACCAACTTATGCCAGTACTGCTAACCCCGTACGTACCGCCGTGGACGATTTTACCCACGATCGGAACCGCATGTAAGCGGATTTAATCTATAGACAAACAAGCAAACAAAAGTAAAAAGCCGGACTAACTAGTTAGTCCGGCTTTTTACTTTGTGGCTAATTAACTTAGCTGTGTAATTTCAAACCAACCGGCAGGCTGACCTAAATAGTTGAAGTGTTGCCGGCACGTAAAGCCTAATTTGCTTAATACCTGGCAAGAACCATTATTTTTAAGATCGGCAATAGCGTACACCACGGGTAGTTGTAGTTCCTGGAAAGCGTAGTTTAAGGCTGCCCGACCAGCTTCGGTAGCATAGCCTTTGCCCCAATATTCCCGGATAAACCGGTAACCTAAATCATAAAAATGCTGGTGCCCGTTTACTTCTTCTTTAATCAATTTTAATCCTGCCCAACCAATAAATTGGTTCGTTTCTTTTTCTACTACCGCCCAGCGGCCAATACCATTGTAGATATATTGCGCGCGAATAAAAGCTATGGTTTCCTGGGCTTGTGCTTTGGTGTGAATCGGTTGGTTACCTAAATAGGCATGCACTTCCGGGTCAGCATCCAGCCGAAAAATTCCTTCTTCATCAGCAGGTAATATTTCTCTTAAAAGCAGGCGATCCGTTTCGGCAAATATTTTCATGTAGTTTCGGTTTGGGCAACATTGGTTTAGCTTGCCAGTATATAAAAATTTTGGCGAAGCACCGTAAATTATAGTTTAAAGGTTAAACTTTATTTTTCTTTTTAAGCAGAGCGTAGGCCAAACTAAAATTTAAATAAAAAACCTGGAAGCCGGCTTCGGATAGGTTATACTGTAGTCTAAAAGCAGCGTCTAAGCGATTATGCTGGTAACCCAAACCAGGGGCAACACTTATTCCTCCTAAAGTTCTTTTAAGATCCGGGGCCTGCTGGTAATCTAAGAGGTAAGTAGTAGCCATAATGCCGGCTTGGGCCGCGGCGTACAAACCCGTAGTTGATTTATCATTTCTCAAAGGGTAATATTTTAACCCAATCTGCACCGGAATAGCCCTCCATTTAGAAGTATAAGGCTGGAAAAAACCAGTATGGGTCTGCTGGGCAAAACTTAAATAACTCACCGTTGCCGTACCCGCAACATGCTTACTCCACGGTGACTGCAAACTTATAGCACCGCCCCAGCCAGTTCCAGCCTGACTTTTTAAATGGCTAGTCTTAGGCAAAGCTACATCGGGACCGAGAAAAATTCCTGTTTCTGGGCTGCAAGCCGCTACTACACTTACTAAGCAGATAGTGCATAAAAACTTATGTAGCGGCATTTTCATGGAAGTAGAATTTACATGAGTTATGGCTTGGTTTTAATCAAAATAAGCGTGTTTATCCCGCATTTTTTACGCCGAGAAACTTAAGTTAGATATTAGACAAGTCTCACTGATGCAAGAATTACCCGGAATTGTTCAATGCTTATTATAATATTGAATATAAGTATAATTGCTTAATAATCAACAATTAAAACCAACATAAAACTAATTAGGCGCTTTAATCTTACTTTTGGCTAAAGTGCCGCCGATTATTAATTTCTGCTAGCCAGAATATTTTATAAAAAATGCGCCCATAGGTGATAACAAATTAAAATTCTATTAGCTAGTTTATAACGGCCAGTGGTCGGAAGAAAGCAGACATGGTCGGACGCCCGCGCCATATACCACTTAATCTCGGCAAGCGCAGAACTGACTAATTATGTATATAAAATGGTAAGCCGGTTATATTGAGTCATTTATTGGTAAACCCGAACGTAATCAATATAAAATTTTTGCGGCAACTTCGTTACATCTACTCCTTTTTGGCCGCCCCAACCGCCGCCAAAAGCCAAGTTCAGAATTAAATAAAACGGCTGATCATAAGGCCAGGCATCGGTACCGGTACCTTCGTTTTTAAAAGTAAAAACTACTTTGTTGTCCAGCAGGAAATCAATTTTCTCTTTCGTCCAATCCATAGTGTACACGTGGTAATCGGCGTAAGGCTGCGGGTAGGGCACGGTAGCACCTTTATTTGTTTTCTTAACGTGGTTGTACGCTTTGGTATGAATATTAAAATGCAGGTTATCGGGGTCGTAGCCCACATGCTCCATTAAATCGAGTTCGCCGCAGGCCGGCCAGCCCACTTGTTTCTTGTTTTTGCCCAGCATCCAGATGGCAGGCCAGGTACCCAACGACGACGGAATTTTGGCCCGCACTTCTACCCGGCCGTATTGCCATTCGCCTTTGCCTTCGGTGGTAATGCTGGCCGAAGTAATAGGCACTTTTTTGCCGCTAACGTTTAAAGAATCGAGCTGGGCCTCAATTATCAGATTTCCATTTTCAATCCGGGCATTTTCAGGCCGGTTACGGGTATAATATTGCAGTTCTTTGTTCCGGATATAACCTTCTTCATAGGTCCATTTACTTGCATCGGGCAAGCCGCTTTTATTAAATTCATCCGACCAAACCAGCTTTAGCTTTTTAGGTTTAGGCGGAAAAAAGAATGCAGAAATTGCTATAAAACAGGCTAATATTATTTGTGCTGCTACCATAAAAAGGGCTATAATTGCTTTATCTCAATTTTATAAAAATTCCTGAATAAACTGCTCCCCTAAATAAAAGAACCATAAATATTTACAGACTAAACTTACTTTTATATTCAGCTTTAAACTTTTAAAGAAGCTGTTTAGTATTTTGTTTTCATCAAACGCTGGTGCTTTCGCCAACAATTTTGAAACTTCTGCCAGACTACTCAGAGATAATAATACCTTACTCATAAGGCTGAGCAAACTAGAGCTGGCACGAGCAAGCGGGCGTTATTCTAAAATAATTATTAGTTTATTGTTTACAGCTAAAATACCCCGCCAGGAAAGTGGTTAAATAATTGAATAACTTATTGTAACGGCATTTAAGTACGATTTATACTTTTTAATTACCCCTGCGAGTTTCTGCTCATCCAGTTCCAAGGCAGGATTAAATAAACGTAAATATAAATGTACGCCTGCTTTCTGCTTACTAACTTGCCAATGCCCCACTACTTGCCCACCAACTAAGATAATGGGTTTAAAGATACCGTTATTGGTAATAATATCGCTGGTGGTGGCGGGCGCAAGCGATGCCGATCTATCTTTGTAGCTTACCAAAAACTCGTCGAAAGCGGGTAGCAAATGAATAGCTACCGGGTTGGCGTTAGCTGTGGAAAAAGTATCTTTAAACCAGTACGTTTCGGCGGCTATTTTCTCATAAATGAATTCGGTTTTAATTAAATCAATTGCTTTTTTAGCATCGGTTAACGTTAAACCGCTCCACCAGGCAAAATCCGCAACGGTTGCGGGTCCATGACTGGTAAAATACCGGGTGGCTAACTTTGCCAGTGCCTCTGTTCTATCTATTGCCGGGTTGCTAGTGGGCACCCGTTCCCGGAGCAAAGCATAAGTTTGTTTATTGCCTTGGCGGGCACCATTACACAATATTCCTTCTAACTCGGCATTTAATATAATATGAGCCGCCCGCATATTGTCGGTTTGAATACCACCTGCCTGTAGCGCCGCAACTAACTCTTGCCGGGTAAGTTGCTGCCCACCCATTAGGGCTTGTTCTAAAAGGTAGTTAGCTCCGGAGAAAACCGGCTCGTTTAGCTCTAGTTTCCGGTTCATGAACGCACAAGCTTTTTTAATCTGCGGGGCGGTTAAGTGTAGTAGCCAGTAAATATCCTGGGCTGCTACCAAATGCCAGGTAGGCCGCAAAATATGTGTCCGGATAATTTCGCCTTGGTTTATAGCGGCCTCTACGGCAGTTTCTGTAAATTGGGTAAGACGCGCAGCTACGGCCCATTTAGCCATACCATAATCCTGGGCCTGTACTGCCCCAAGCCAACTTACCAGTTCGGCCGGCTTGGTTAGCTTAGGCAGGGCTACGTGCTGGTTATAAAGCCGTATGAGTGCTATTTCTGATTTATTCATTTACCAGCTTAGATAAATAAACATTTTATTATTTAAGGTAAGTTTTAAGGCATTTAATTAACTAAACCGATACGACCGGTTCCTAAATATTGCCGGTTCGGGAATAAACTTTATAAAGAAAATATTCTTTCCATGAACACCCATTTTTCGCCGGGTTTGGCCCAGACCAATGGCTGCTGAAACTGTAAAACAAAGTTTTCCCATTGCTGCACCTGAGGGTTGGCCACATCCAAGGCTGCTTTATTTTCAAAAGTAAACGTATCGTCGGTTTCCATAAGCATGAACAAACGATTACCGGTCCGATAAATCTCCATGTTGGTGATACCACTGGCCCGGATACTTTCCCGGATGCCGGGCCAGCCATTTTCTTGCTGGTGCCAGTATTCGTACTCCGCAATCAGTGCCGGGTCATCTTTTAAATCGAGGGCTAAACCGTATCTTTTCATGCTTTAATGGTTTAAGCTACTATTCTTTATTAAGATTGAAAAGCTGCAATATTTATTACAAACCTGCTATCCATTTAGGCGGTAATGCTTTCGTTTACTTTCTGAATAAAAATATCATTTATGCTGGGAATTTTCTCCCGGAAGGATTGTATTTCTACCTGGCTCAGCAGGTAACGCAACAAATCGTTGGGTTTGGTATTATTTTGTAACCGGATGGAAGCTTTAAAATGGCCATTGCTTTCGGTATGCTCCAACACTTCAAAATCGGGCGACAGAATAAACATCCGACCGGAGCCTTCTACCAGGTAAGTAGCGGTTTTATAAATATTTTTAATGTGCGCTACTGGGCCGTCCAGCACCTTCTGCGAACGGTTTATCAGGGCAATACTGTCGCAGAGTTCTTCTACCGATTCCATGCGGTGCGTAGAAAAAATAATGGTACTGCCTTTTTCCCGCAGGGCCAGAATTTCGTCTTTTATTACGTTAGCATTTATGGGATCGAAACCAGAAAAAGGCTCGTCCAAGATAATTAATTCGGGCTCATGCAACACGGTAGCAATAAACTGCACTTTTTGCTGCATGCCTTTCGAGAGGTCTTCCACGTTTTTCCCCATCCAGGAGCTAATGTCAAATTTAGCTATCCAGTTTTTAATTTTTTGCGTGGCTTCGGCTTTGCTTAAGCCCTTAAGCTGGGCTAAGTACAAAAGCTGCTCGCCTACTTTCATTTTTTTATAAAGTCCCCGCTCTTCGGGCAAATAGCCCATATTCTTAATGTGCTCGGGACGGAGCGGCTCATTTTTAAAATAAATTTTGCCGGTATCGGCGCCAGTTATTTGGGTTATAATCCGGATGAGGGAAGTTTTACCCGCGCCATTGGGGCCCAGCAAACCAAAAATGCTGCCGGCCGGAATCTCAAAAGAAATATCCTGCAGGGCCTGGTGGTTGGCATAATTTTTAGATACGCCGTCGATTTTAAGAATACTCAAGGATTATAACCGTTAATAATTGGTAAGGATCTTAACTTGGTTGTTAAAAAAGCACCGGCTAACACAATGCTTCTTCTTTCAAAAATACGGGATTAACCAGCAACTACAAGTACTGCCCGCAATAAAATAACGGATAGCGCCTATAAAACAAAAGCCACCAAAATATTGGTGGCTTTTAACCTAAAACAGGTGATGTATATTTTAAGGCTTAATGCCTATTATTGAAAATATTCTTTCATTTTCTCAAAAAAGCCTTTTTCGTGCTTACCGGGGTGCGGCGTAAAGTTTTCGGAATTACGCAGTTTCTCCAGCAAAGCCCGCTCCTCATTCGATACATTTTTCGGCGTCCAGACGTTGATGTGAATCAGTTGATCGCCTTTGCCGTAGCCATTTATATCTTTAATGCCTTTGCCCCGTAGCCGCAATATTTTGCCACCCTGGGTACCCGGATCTATTTTTATCTTTACTTTTCCTTCAATGGTAGGTACTTCCAGGTTAGCGCCCAGCGATGCATCTACAAAACTAATGTATTGGTCAAAGACAACGTTGTTGCCGTCACGCTTTAATAACGGATGCGGCTCTTCTTCAATCTGAATAAGTAAATCACCAGCAACTCCTCCACGTTCGGGCACATTGCCTTTGCCACCCATCGATAATTGCATGCCATCGGCTACACCCGCCGGAACATTAATAGCAATTACTTCTTCTTTCAGTTCGCGGCCTTCGCCGTGGCAATGGTCGCATTTTTGGGTTACTTTCTGTCCTTCGCCATCGCAGGTAGGGCAGGTATTCGTAGAAACCATCTGACCCAGCATGGTATTTACTACTTTACGCACCTGGCCGGTACCCTGACAGGTATTACAGGTTTGCAGCGAAGCCCCATTTTTAGAACCGTTGCCACTGCACACATTACAAGCTACGTAACGTTTTACCTTTATTTTCTTTTCTACACCGTTGGCAACTTCTTCTAAATCTAATTTAAGCTTGATCCGCAGGTTGGTGCCTTTGCGTACGCGCCGGCCACCTGAGCGGCCACCGCCAAAAAAGTCGCCAAACGGACTACCCTGGCCACCACCAAATATATCGCCGAACTGGGAGAAAATATCTTCCATGTTCATGCTGCCGCCACCAAAGCCACCACCGTTTACGCCCTGGTGGCCGTAACGGTCGTAACGGGCGCGTTTATCCTGGTCGCTGAGCACTTCGTAAGCTTCAGCGGCTTCTTTAAACTTATCCTCAGCGGTAGGGTCGTCGGGGTTTTTATCCGGGTGAAATTTAATGGCTATCTTGCGATAAGCTTTTTTTATTTCGTCGGCACCGGCTCCTTTGGCAACTCCTAAAATCTCGTAATAATCTCTTTTTGCCATGGCCTATGCTCCTATTACAACTTTCGCGAACCGGATAACTTTGTCGTGCAAATAATATCCTTTCTCCACTTCATCAATCACTTTGCCCTTTAAGCTTTCATCCGGGGCCGGAATCTGGGTAATGGCTTCATGCACATCAGCATCAAAAGCAGCACCTTTGGCATCCATTGGTTTCAGGCCTTTGCCCTGCAAAATGCTAAATAATTTATTATAAATAAGTTCTACACCTTCTTTTACCGAGGCTACATCCTGGGCATTCTGCATCGATTGCCGGGCCCGATCAAAATCGTCGACAACGGGTAACAAAGCCACTACCATTTCCTGGTTAGCGGTTTTGAGCAAGTCCAGGCGTTCTTTAGAGGTACGACGCTTGTAATTATCAAACTCAGAGTAAAGCCGCAGGTATTTATCCTTCATCTCGGTTAACTCTTCTTCCAGCTTGCTGGCCGGTTCCTGGCCTGGTTCACCGTTTTCCGGTAAAGCCTGTTCTTCCAACGTAGATGTTTCGCCTTCGCCGGCAGTTGGCTGCTGCTGTTCTTCTTCGGGTAAATTATAGTTATCTGCTGACATAGCTTAATTTATTCTCTCGGTTATTCTTGCCTAAGATGTTTATCAATTAATTTGCCAAACCCAGTATTGTGACAAACTGACACGGTTTTAAGATGCTAATGTTTTAATGTGCTGATGTGATAATTATTTAATGTGGTAATTTACCAATGTAAAAAATGGGGATTTGGATAAATTAGAACATTATCAAATTTGCCCATTACCAAATCAGCACACTACTTAATTAGTACATTAAACCTACTCTGCGTTCAGGGTTTTCCAGATTAAGTCTTTTAAGGGTGTAATTCCTTTTTGGGTAATGCTGGAAATAAATACCGTAGGCAAATCTTTGGGTAAGCCCCGGCGTATTTCCTGTTCCAGTTCGTCGTCAATCAGGTCGGTTTTTGTGATGGCTAACAATCTTTGCTTGTCCAGTAGTTCCGGATTAAAAGTTTTCAGCTCATTTAATAATATCTGGTACTCGGCGGCAATATCCGGGCTTTCCACCGAAATCATAAACAATAAAATAGAATTGCGTTCGATGTGCTTCAAAAACCGGATACCTAAGCCTTTGCCTTCCGAAGCGCCTTCAATAATCCCCGGAATATCGGCCATTACAAACGATTTGTAATCGCGGTAACTGACCACCCCCAGGTTGGGCACCAGGGTAGTAAAAGGGTAATTAGCAATTTTGGGTTTAGCCGCCGACACCACCGACAACAGCGTGGATTTGCCAGCATTCGGGAAACCAACCAAACCTACATCGGCCAGGAGTTTCAGTTCCAGAATCATCCACTCTTCGCGGCCGGGCTCGCCGGGCTGGGCATAACGGGGAGTTTGGTTTGTAGGTGATTTAAAATGCGCGTTGCCCAAGCCACCCCGGCCACCAGGCGTTAATATGGCTATTTGGCCGTCTTCTATAATTTCAACTACCTTTTCGCCGGTTTCGGCATCGCGCGCAATGGTGCCAACTGGTACTTCCAGAATTATATCTTCGCCGTCGGCCCCGGTAGAATGGCTGGCCCCACCCGATTCGCCGGGTTTGGCAATAACGTGTTTCATGTACTGCAGGTGCAGCAAGGTCCAGAGCTGTTTATTGCCTTTTAAAATAATATGCCCGCCCCTACCGCCGTCGCCACCGTCCGGGCCACCTTTGGCATTTTTTTTATCGCGGTGCAAATGCGCCGAACCGGCTCCACCGTGTCCGGAGCGGCAACAGATTTTAACGTAATCTATAAAATTGGATGTAGCCATGGGTGCGCTAAAGAATAGTAAATAGAAAATAACTTTATGCTGTTTACTTCTTTTACCATTCTGGGGTTAAAAGATAAAATAGTCTCCGTAAAGGCAGGCTATTTTCAGATAGCTTTGGATTGCGTAATATATGTATCGATAATGGCGCAGGTTTGACCAAATATTTCTTCAATTTCGCCAATGCCGTTAACGGCGTGAAACTTACCCTGGCTGGCGTAAAAATCGGCTACAGGAGCCGTTTTGGTGTTATATTCTTGTACCCGTTTGCGTACCAGGCTTTCGTTCTGGTCGTCGGGGCGACCCGATGTTTGTCCGCGCAGCAACAAGCGTTTGGTTAATTCTTCTTCGTTTACCTCCAGGGCAATCATGCAGGTAATAGCCGTATTATTTTCGGCCATCAGTTTGTCTAATCCTTCGGCTTGGGGTACGGTCCTGGGGAAACCATCGAATATAAAGCCGGCGGCCGATTGATTTTCTTTTAGTTTGCTATCAATCATGCCAATTACTACTTCATCGGGCACCAATACCCCTTGGTCCATTAACGTTTTGGCCCGCAAGCCTAACTCGGTACCAGCTGCAATCTGCGACCGCAACAAATCGCCGGTTGATAAGTGAATCAGGTGATAGTTATCAATTAACTTCTGACTTTGGGTGCCCTTGCCCGCACCCGGAGGACCAAACAAAACAATATTTAACATATTTAATTAATAGGATATAGCACAAAAATATATAATCAAGTTGTTTAATTCAGAAGCTTTATCTTTTTTTTGCTTTTATTATAGCAGCTAAGTCATTGCCTATTCTTTCTGAAAAAATAGAAGCTCCCTCCGAATTCAAATGCAGCACATCGTAGTAATATTGCTTTTGCTCCGAAAACTCAAAATTGTTAAAATAATTTAATATAATAACACCCTTCTTTTCAAAACTATAAAAAATATTTTCATATTCTTTTAAATTTTGATATTTTCTAGTTTTATAAACTGGACAAAAAACAATAATTGGAATACGATTTTGCTTTTTTATCTCATCAATAAGGCGGAGATAGTGGGCTACCAAATTAGATTGGATTGAAATTATTTCGGTTAAATTATTAAAATTTTTTTCGGGTGTTGGCCTATGTTGGTACTGGTGAGAGAACCCGATTCCAGGGGGTATAGTTGTTTTTGGCGATTCAAAATAGGTTTGTAATCCTTTATTTAAATATTTATAAGTATCGTTGTCAAAACCAACAAAAGAGTAAAAAGGAATATGTTGTAATTTCCATGTTAATTCTGGTTCACTTTCTAATAAAGACGTCCTTATTTCCGGGTTATTCAGAAAAGGTAAATAAGCATTTAACCCGGAAGGATATTTTTTGGGTTCAAATTCATTTATTGTAATGCCAATTATTACGTACTGGCAGTTTTGAGAATATTTATTAAACTCTTTTAAAATACCCCGATAATTGATTAAAATCTGACCATTGGCACCTAAATTAAACGTAGTTAAATTAGTTATTTTAGAAATTACGTCTGGATTAAAATTAGTAACAACTACCGAAGAACCAAAAATAGCTATGTCCGGATCAATTAAATGATTCATTATACCATTAACAATGGTGCGTGTATTAGAGGCATTGTACGTATTTCTGATTCCTCTCACCAAAAGGCTCTCTAGTATAGAAAGAAGCATAAATAGCAGGAGCAGGAAAAGAGCAGTCCGAACAAAAAACGCTTTCATATTAGAATTGGAAATAAATAAAGGTTTCTTGCTGATAGCTACCAAATAAAAGAATGCCCAAAATAAGTAAATAGTACAAACTCCAGCGAGCCCAAACCGGGCTGTTCTGAGACTTTAAAAACCACAAAATTGATTCTTTATAATGCTGAGCTACTAATATTAAAAATATAAAAAATACACGCCAGAAAAATACAATAAACGGTGAGCCATGGTATAATATTTTTTCGCGGCCCAAATTATTATTGGTTATAATATCGCTGGTTTGGGCAAATACATTCGTAAATAAATTAGTGGAAATATAAAATCCATTGGTTAAATTATCTGCTCTAAAAAAGATCCAGGCAAAACACACTAGCAAAAAAGTAAATATCAAATCGGTTGCCTGCAACGCTTTCTTTAAAATACTGGATTTTAAATTCAAGTAAACTTTCTCCCGTAGCGGTTTAATTCCCTGCCCCACGATCAAATACATGCCGTGTAAAGCTCCCCAAACTACAAAAGTCCAGTTAGCGCCATGCCAAATTCCACATAATAAAAAAACTATCAGCAAATTGCTATATTTTCTAAAATGGCCTCGGCGGTTTCCGCCCAATGGAATATAAACATAGTCGCGAAACCAGCTGGATAAAGAGATATGCCACCTGCGCCAAAACTCCGAAACAGTTTTGGCATTGTAAGGTTGGTTAAAATTTTCCATTAACCTAAAGCCCATTACGCGGGCACACCCTAAAGCAATATCGGTATAACCTGAAAAATCGCAGTAAATTTGAAAAGCAAAAAATATAGTAGCCATTATAAGCGGAATACCGGTATATTCCTGCGGCTGGGTGTATATATCATTTACCACTATAGCCAAACGGTCGGCAATTACAATCTTTTTAAATAAGCCCCATCCTATTCTTTGTAACCCACAGGTAATCTGCTGAATATCAAATGCGTGCTTTTCATAAAACTGATATAGAATATGTTGCGGCCTTTCAATTGGTCCGGCTACTAACTGCGGATAAAACATTACATACAAAGCAAAAATACCTAAATTCTTTTCTGCTACTTGATGCCCACGATATACCTCAATGGTGTAACTCATGGCCTGAAAAGTATGAAAAGATAGACCAATAGGTAATAACAGATTTAGATAAGGAATTTTATTAGTATAACCCAGATAGGTGGCAATGCCCGAAATATTACCATTAATAAAGTTAAAATATTTAAAAAAAACCAGTACCAAAACATTGGCCAGAATACTTATAATTAATATTTTTTTCTTTGTAACAGGTATAGCGGTTTTTTGTATATAAAGAGCAGAATAATAATCTATTAAGATAGTAAATAATAAAATAAAAATATATACTGCTTTAAAGAACATATAAAAACCGCAGCTTGCGCCAAGCAACAGCAACCACCGATACCGATGGGGCAGTAAAAAGTATAAAATGGTTACAACCGGAAAAAATATTAAAAATTCAAAAGAGTTGAAAAGCATTTGTCGGCAAGTAAACTTCTAAAATACTTATCAACCCTCAAGCACTTTATAAATATCGCGTAAGTTACGCCCCAGACCATTATAATCTAAGCCGTAGCCTACTACAAAATCGTTTGGGATAGATTTGCCAATATATTTTACTTCTAAATTGTGTTGCACACAATCGGGTTTTAAGAGCAAAGTAGCAATCTCGATAGAGGCGGGTTCGGCTGCTTTCAGGTTTTGCAGCAAAGCATTTACGGTGTGGCCGGTATCAACAATATCTTCCAGAATAATAATATGGCGGTTCCGGATATCCTCTTTCAGGCCAATAATTTCGCTAACTTGTCCGGTACTGCTCATGTTCTGGTACGACGATACCCGGAGAAAAGAAATTTCGCAGGGAATGCTTATTTCTTTCAGTAAATCGGCTGCAAACATAAAGGCCCCGTTGAGTATGGCTAGAAATAAGGGCGTTTTGCCTTGGTAATCGGCGCTAATGCGAGCGCCTAATATTTGGTTGGCTTGTAATATTTGCTTCTCCGGAATATTAATTTCGAAAGATTTATCGTGGAGGGTAACGCGGCCTGGAAGATTCATGAATAGTGGAGCATGGTGGCGGTGCAAAAATGGGAAATATTATGGTGAAAACCAGCGGAAAGTAAAAGCACGCATAAAATTTGAGATATTTGGTATGGGAGAGGTGATAAGATGAATTTATATGTTGCTCTTTTAATAGCTTAGGCGCTTATCTTTTTAAAGATTTCATCTTTCAAGGCTGAGTTGCTAACTGATTTGCTATTGCCTAAGTTTGCTCAAGGCCGAGAGGCCCCGTTTGGTCATTCGGGCTGTTAAGCCTTCCTTTGCTCGTACCTTGCAATGCTGCGCACCGGAATCCTTAAAGGCTCTTATCGCCCAAACTGCTGTAGTTTTCACTTAGCTGCTGCTTTTCTGTTTTCTTAAAAAGCCAGGTAAAAGACTTTCTATTTGTTTTAGGCTCGATGCTTATTCTTGGGTTAAATTTACTCCTGTTATTCTCCGTTTAGGGTTTTAGTTAAAACATTCTTAAATGTTTGGCCTATCTTGGTAGGTGGGACTGCCTCCAGCTTTAGCTGGAGGAAAAAAGCCCTTCCGGTAAAGAAGGGCTTTTTTGTAATTATATTTTAGCTTTTATAAAACGGCTTTCACCGGCACAACCACCGTATGGGCGGGAAATTCGTTCGGCTGTTGGGCTGGCGCTTCCAGCTTAATTTGAGGCGCTGGTTGCTGCGTAGTTTCAATTACATCGGTAACGGCAATATGCGGGGCAATTACCAAAGACACAATCGACATTAATTTAATTAAAATATTCATAGATGGGCCCGATGTATCTTTGAAGGGGTCACCTACGGTATCGCCGGTTACCGAAGCTTTGTGGGCATCAGAACCTTTGTACTCCATTTTACCATTTATCATAATGCCTTTTTCAAAAGACTTTTTCGCATTGTCCCAGGCACCACCGGCATTAGACTGAAACATAGCCATGAGTACGCCCGATACGGTAACGCCAGCTAATAAACCACCCAATACTTCTGGCCCGAAGGTATAACCTACTATTACCGGTACAATTAAGGCAATAGCTCCCGGTAACATCATTTCGCGAATGGCGGCCCGGGTAGAAATAGCCACGCATTTATCGTATTCGGGTTTACCAGTGCCTTCCATAATACCAGGAATTTCGCGGAACTGCCGGCGCACTTCTTCTACCATAGCCATGGCCGCCCGGCCTACCGCCGAAATGGCCAATGCCGAGAAAATAAACGGAATCATGCCGCCGACAAATAATCCGGCTAATACGCGGGCATTGCTGATATCAATAACGGTAATATTGGCCGTACCCATAAAAGCCGCAAATAATGCCAATGAGGTAAGCGCCGCCGACGCAATGGCAAAGCCTTTACCGGTAGCAGCCGTGGTATTGCCTACGGCATCCAAAATATCGGTTCTTTCCCGCACTTCTTTGGGCAACTCACTCATCTCGGCAATACCACCGGCATTATCAGCAATTGGGCCAAAGGCATCAATGGCCAATTGCATCGCGGTAGTAGCCATCATACCAGCCGCTGCAATGGCTACCCCGTATAAACCAGCTACTTCGTACGATAAAATAATGCCCGCAGCCAGTACCAAAATAGGCATAACCGTCGATTCCATACCTACTGCCAAGCCGCCAATAACGGTAGTAGCGTGACCGGTGCTGCTTTGGCGCACAATACTATTTACCGGCCGACGCCCCATGGCAGTATAATATTCGGTAATGATACTCATGAGCGTACCTACAATTAAACCTATTATTACGGCCCAGAAAACGCCCATTCGGCTAAATTCAAAGCCCCGTAAGCTTAATGTATCGGGCAGCATCCAGTTAATTAAAAAGTAAGAAGCAATAGCCGTTAAAACCACCGAAGACCAGTTGCCCAGGTTTAAAGCACTTTGCACATTGCCGCCTTCTTTCACCCGTACAAACCAGGTACCCACAATCGAAAACAATATTCCCATACCCGCAATAACCATGGGCAGCAAAATGGGGGCAATACCGCCAAAATTATCCATCGAGGTTATTTCGCGACCCAACACCATGGTTGCCAGAATAGTAGCCACGTAAGACCCAAATAAATCGGCACCCATTCCGGCTACGTCACCCACGTTATCGCCCACGTTATCGGCAATAGTGGCCGGGTTACGCGGATCATCTTCCGGAATGCCCGCTTCTACTTTACCTACCAGGTCGGCACCTACGTCGGCGGCTTTGGTATAAATACCGCCACCTACCCGGGCAAACAAGGCAATACTTTCGGCACCCAACGAGAAACCGGTTAAAACCTCTAAGGCAATTTCCATTTCTTCGGGATTATTGCTATCGCCAACAAATATTGCTTTAAAAAGGATGAACAGTCCGCCTAAACCCAATACGGCAAGTCCGGCTACGCCCATACCCATTACCGAGCCGCCGCCAAAAGATACATCCAGGGCTTTGGCTAAACTGGTTTTAGCGGCTTGTGCGGTCCGGACGTTGGCTTTGGTAGCGATGCGCATCCCGATAAATCCAGCTAAAGCTGAGAAGACGGCTCCTATCAAAAAGGCCAGTACAATTAGCGGGTGTGAATTTTCGCCAACGTAGCCTAAATATCCGAGAAACAAAGAAGCTATAATGGCAAAATATGTAAGTACTTTATATTCGGCTTGCAGAAAGGCCATGGCTCCTTCGGCGATGTAACGCGCAATTGTCGACATTTTTTCATTTCCGGCATCCTGCCGGGTAACCCAGGCAGACTTTACAGCCGTGTACAGCAAAGCAACGATTCCGAAAGCAGGAATTAAGTAGATAATGTTTTCCATTTAGTGGTTTCTATAGTTAAAGCTTTATACCTTAAATTGCCGTAACATACAAATTAAAAATTTAAAAACAATAGCCTCAAATTGCCGGAATCACCTTTTTTCTGTTCCAGTTGTACCGGTTCTTATGTCGTTAAAAACCAACCGGCCAGCTTACCCTAACAGTTATTCAATGCAGGCCGAAAAATATTAGAGTTCTTTCATTAACACCCGGTACAGCGCTACCATATTTTCAATATCTTTCTTATGCACAATTTCGTCCGGCGAATGCACATTATCTTCGGGCGCACCTACAAAACACCAATCCCAGGGAATGCTGCTGTGCTGTAATTCCTTGGCATCACTGCCGCCGGAACTTTCTACCTCCACCTGAAACGGAATACCGGCTTTCCGGGCTATATCAATTATTTTATAAACAAAACTCCGTCGCGGAATCAGGCTGTCGCGCAACGAAATGGCCGGCCCCTGCCCCGCGTAAACACCCTCGGTTACCCAGGTTATGTCTGAAATTAAAGCTTGGTTTACGCCCCAGTTTTCGTAAATATATTTGGCCAGGTACGCTACCGAACCACCACCGTGTTCTTCCCAGCAGCTAAAAGCAATAATGCCATCTTCAAGGGTCTCGGCTATTTGTAAGGCATTCCACACACCCAAACGATTATCGAGGTAACACGATTGTATCGTTTCGTCGGTTTCCCGGAAATCGCAGGCAAAAATCAATTCGGTACCCCGCTCTATTTCACGGTTAAAATTATAGCTCAAGCTGCGCCCGTTCTCGGCCACTTCTAAGGTACATTTTATTTCGCCTTCAGAGTCCCGGCCGGTTAATTCATAACCGGTTTCTACCGCCGGTCCACCAATTTTAATTAATTGCTTGCCGTACCGTACCATAAACCCAATCGAATCGAGGTGGGCAAAAATAGCTGTGCGAGGCTGACCAAATACCAATAAAATACAATCCTGAAACGCTCGTCCGGTTAAAATTTGGGGCTGTACTTTCCATTTCGCCTGGTTTTTCTGGATATATTGGAGCAAAAAATTAGTCATGTTTATTTCATTACCCGACGGGGCATGAATGCGACACAATTGTTCGAGCAGTTTCATTGAGGCACGTTAAGGTTAGTAGATCAGAAAATATTAGACTTTAAACCAATATTCCGGGCCAAAGTTATAAGAAACACCAAAGAACATACTTGCCGGTTAGTTTTTCTGGAGGAATAATTTTTTAATTTTAATAGAAAGTAGGTTTAAGCTAAAACATCACGCCCAGCAATAAGCCAGTTTTAAGCACGATTAAACAATAAAATATAGAAATTTAATATTCGTTTAAAAGGTATAATTAAAAATTATTCGGGTTGTACTTACTTCCGTGCGTAGATTGCCAGAACACCGTACTTACCTGTAATAATTTAACGTTCAAACACGACAGCAAAACTACTCTTAAGATGTTGACCTTTTACCTAAATACTTAAACAGAAATATAGGTAAGGCATTAGCTCCTTCTTTTTTTTATTTAACATAATTATTAAACTAAACCCTTTCTTAATACTAAGTAGTAATATTAGATTCACCAGGAGCCAATAGATGTAAAATATTTGCCTAAACCCGAAATAATGAACTTTTGAAAACAGGAATCACGTTTTATTCCCAAAACACCATTATCTTTAACTAAATTATACAGCAAAACTTTTATCGCAACAATTAGTTTTAGCCAGTATTGTTTTTAGCTAAATAAAGTATTAAAATGGCGATTGTACATGATAAATTGTAATTTTATTCCGGTAAAAAATTAGAATGAAGCAACGTTTTTTAATTTTTCTGGTTTCTTTTTTCCTGGTTTCTACTGCTTGGGCGCAAACCACTGACCCCAAGCAACAAGCAGCCATCGACTCGGTAATTCGCCACATGGTTATCGATTCAATTGATGTAACGCCGGAGGCCATTAACACCGATGGTTGGCTGCTGCTCGACGAAAGCATTAAAAATGAATTATCGGGGGCCGTAGATAACCTCTACAATTTTAAATACGATCGGGCCGAGCGGCAATTTCGTTCTTTGCGGCGGCGTTACCCCGAGCATCCCATGCCTTATTTCTTGCTGGGGCTGAGCCAATGGTGGAAAATTGTGCCAACCAATATTTTAACCAAGAAATACGACGATGCTTTTTTCGCTTACATGGATACTACCATTACGTACGGCGAAAAATTACTAATCAGTAAAAAAAATAATTATGAAGCAGCCTTTTTTCTAGCCGCTGCTCACGGTTTTGCAGCGCGCCTGCACTCTGAACGCAAAAACTGGCGCAAAGCCACAGTACACAGCCGGCAATCATTAAATTTCATGAACAAAGCCAAAGAAGCAAACGGCTTGAGTCCGGAGTTTCTGTTTGGCGAAGGGCTTTATAATTATTATGCCGTTTGGATTGGCCAAAATTATCCTTTATTGCGTCCGGTGCTACTTTTCTTCCCTGATGGCAATAAACCACTCGGCTTGAAACAATTACAGCAAGTAGCCGACAATGGTTTTTATACCGGCCTGGAAGCTAAATTTTTCCTGATGAAAATTTTAGCGAACGAAGAAAATAACCAGATGGGCGCCTACCCTATTTCGCGTTACCTGGCCAACACCTACCCCGATAATGCTTATTTTCAGCGTTTTTATGCCCGGTTATCGTTTGTAATTGGCAATTTATCGGAAACCGAACGCGTATCTATAGAAATTTTAGATAAAATTAACCGCAAACTACCCGGTTACGAAGCTATCAGCGGACGTTACGCAACTTACTTTTTAGGCTATATCGCCCAGAACCGACGCGATTTTGCCAAAGCCAAAAATTATTACCAGCAAACCATTGCCTTTGCCGACCAAACCAATGAAGGCAGTTCGGGTTATGCCGTACATGCGTACGTGAACCTGGCCCGTATTAGCCACCAGGAAAATAATATTAAACAAGCCAAAGTGTATTATAACCTGGTAAAAGACCTGGCCGAAGACGACAAAGCCGCCATTAAAGAAGCGAAAGCTTATCTAAAAAAATACCGGAAGGTTTAAAAGGTATTTACGGCTTAACAAGAGAAAGTTTTAACTTTGCTGCCTTTCTATTGGGGTTAACCCACAACTAAATTAACATCGCTTTACCTAAACTTCTTTGTTGTGGAATTAAAAGACCTGTTTTTAACCCCCATTTATCTGCTAATAATTTATGGCTTAGCCTATTGGTTACGCCCTAAATTAACGAATAAATTTACCCGCAAGTACTTTATACCCGCTCTAACGGTTAAACTAATCGGGGCAATTGGTTTAGGTTTAATTTACCAGTTTTACTACGGCGGTGGCGATACCTTCAATTATTTCCATCATGTTAAAATCATGTACGAGGCCTTACTGAATTCGCCTGCTGCCTGGTTTAAAATGATGTTATCGTCTGGCCAGTTCGATCCTGACACGTATCGATATGCCTCCCGGATGGAATGGTATCGTTCTCCTACCGAATTTATTGTAATAAAGTTTGGATCTTTTTTTTCCCTTTTCTGTTTTAATACTTATACCGTTATTGGGTTGTTTTTTGCCTTTTTAAGCTTTACGGGCATGTGGCAAATGTACCAGACCTTTTTAAAACTATATCCCAGCCTTTATAAAGAATTAGCGATAGCCGTATTTTTTTTACCTTCTGTTTTTTTCTGGGGTTCCGGTTTTATGAAAGACTCTTTAACCATTGGCTTTTTGGGTTGGCTATTTTTTGGATTTTACCAGGGCTTAATCAAGAAAAAGAGGATCTTTAAATCAGTAATAATTATCCTGGTATCTGCTTACCTCATTTATTCTATTAAAGTATATATTTTACTTTCTTTTTTACCCCCGGCATTATTTTGGGTTTTTATGGAGAACAGCAAACTTATTCAGAACCAAGCTTTAAGAATGCTGTCTAAACCCTTATTTATTATGTTTGGTATAGTTGCTGCTTATTTTGGAGCGACCAGGTTAACCGAAGGAGATGCCCGTTATGATATCGAAAATATTGGAGAACGCTCTAGAATCAATGCGGTGTATCTTACCAAGCAGGTAGTGACAGGTTCGGCTTACGATATTGGCATCTTTGATGGGAGTTTAAGTAGCATGATTACAGTTGGCCCCAAAGCAATTATTGTATCACTTTACCGGCCATTCTTATGGGAAGTGCGGAACCCCATTATGCTTTTATCGGCTATTGAAGCAAGTATTTTTATATTCTTAACTTTGCGAATATTTTATCGAACTGGTTTTTTCAATACTCTTAAATTTATTAGCTCTAAACCTATTTTGGTATTCTGTATGGTATTTTCACTGGTACTGGCATTTGGTGTGGGTACAAACAGCGGTAACTTTGGTACACTAGTGCGGTATAAAATTCCCTTAATGCCTTTTTACTTAGCTGGTTTATATATAATGCAAGCTCACGTAAAAAGGCCAAAAAAGATAGCACGAGTGGCTACAACAGCATAACGTCTAAATTCGGTTAGGTTTAACATACGTAGTTTCTTCAAACCAGTGCCGAAAATACATTAAGCCGTTCTTCAGGGTTGTTTGGGGATTATACCCTAGTAATTTTTCTGCTTTTGAGATATTAGCGTAAGTAATGTCAACATCGCCTGGCTGCAAAGGCAAATATGTAACAGCAGGTTCTTTTTCCAACACTTCAAATATTGTGGTTACCAGCTCAGTTAATGTAACGGGCCTGTTATTTCCTAAGTTAATGATATCATAAATGTCGTTATTATGTTGAATATAATGTAAAGCTCGGACAATCCCCTCTACCGTATCATGCACATACGTGTAATCCCGGGCGGTACTACCATCACCGTAAATAGAAATTGATTGCCCATTTCTTATTAATTTAAAAAACTTGTGAATAGCTAAATCTGGCCGTTGTCTGGGACCATAAACCGTAAAAAATCTTAGGTTCAAGCAATCAATGTTGTATAAATGATGATAGGTGTAATTAATTAATTCACATGCCTTTTTTGTTGAAGCGTAAGGAGAAATAGGAAAATCTACGCCATCAGCTTCTGAGAAAGGAATCTGCTTGTTATTACCATATACAGAGGAAGATGATGCAAAAATATATTTTTTTATCTCCCTTTCCTTCATCAGATCAAGGAGGTTCTGAGTACCATGAATATTAGTTAATAAATAACTTGCCGGGTCCTTAATCGACGGTAATACCCCCGCCTTAGCAGCTAAATGAATTATAACATCAATCTTTTCGGGTAGATTATATAAATTAGTTCTATCCGTAATATCTAATTCATGAAAGCTAAAACCAGGATGAAGATGTGATTGCGCAAGATTACTCTCTTTTATTTCACGCTGATAAAAAGAATCAAAATTATCAATACCAATAACTTTATACGACAGATCTAACAATTTTTCACACAAGTGCGATCCAATAAAGCCAGCACAACCCGTAACCAAAATATTCATTATAACAACGGAAATGAATGGAAAATAAAATTAAAATAAAAATTAGCTTTACTTGTACTGCAATTGGTTGCGTGTTACCTATTTGAATTTAAGCAGATATCAATATAAAATATTACTTGTCGGCTACCCTAAATTACTGAGAGCTAAACCTTTTATCCTAATTAAATTTAATCTGCAAAACCAATGTCTGAACTTTTCATTTTGAGTAAGTATCGATTTTCTAAATTCTATTAGAAAACTTCCTATTTAACACCCATTGGCTTTGATTTACTTTATTTCTAATTTATTTCTTCTAAAATACAGAGCAAATCATTTATGGTATTAAATATAATAAATATTTAATATTAATACACTAAATCATTTTAATTAATTTTGAAATAATCCTAAAGATTTAAATCTAAGCTTATAGACGCTTAAAGATTTTTAAGATGAGCTTAAATAGGAGAAAGTGTTTTGTACGCCGTTATTAATTTAGATAAGAGCTGAATAATTAGGGTGTAGGCTTGAGAAAGTGATTCAAGTACCCATTGCTACCAAACTCTTTAGACAAGCTTTTTTAGTAGGTAAAAATTGAAAACTTTACCAGCAAAATTATAAACCAAATATTGCTTTTTAACACAGTTCGTTCTGAAGAAATCTTATTTGCAGTTAGCCGATAAAATTCTTTCAGAATAATAGAAGTGGAAGGAAGAACCTGAAAATTAAAGCTTAATGCGTCATCTACTTAATATACTTTATAAAACTTGCAAATTTAATCTTGAACTAAAATCGTATTTAATTGTGAGTCCACTTTAGTTAATGGATTTACACTACCAGTTGCATTAGGAAAATAAATTGAAGAAATTTTTCCGGTTAGAATTTACCGAATAGTTATTTTCTATTTTTTGCCGGGCAGCCTGTCCTAACTTTATTCTGGCCTCACAATCCTGCAACAATAGCTCCATAGCGCTATACCATTCTTCCTGGGAGTTACAGATAAACCCGTCAACACTTGATTCTACTACTTCGGTATTCATGCCCACCGGCGAAACCAATGCCGGTATACCTAAAGCCATATATTGCAAAGCCTTAAATGCACATTTACCTTTGGCCCATAAGTCATCTTCTAACGGCATTAAACCTATATTAAACGTGATTAGGTTCTCAATTTCAGTTTCTTTTTGCCAAGGTTTATATAACAAAGACCGAATTGGTAACACTGGAGCCTGGTTAGAAATAACCCAAAACTCAAAAGAATACTTTTCTTCTAACTGCTGTAAAACTGGTACTATCTGAGCCAGGTATTTCATGGTAGAATGAGTGCCGGTCCAGCCAATGATAACTTTATCCGTCCGTTGATCTTTTACAATATTATGTAAGTTAACTGTATCAATGGTAGTGGGATTTACCACCGCATTAAGATTAAATTTACCGGCATAATCCCGCAAATAGCCATTGCCACAACTTACTTTATAGGCCCACCGACAAATAGACGCAACCTTTTGGTGCCATTTTATGCCAGCAACTATTTTGTTATTTTCAGAAGTATTGGGTATCCAGATTGCATCATCAAAATCGTAAATAATCTTTTTACGAAAAATTTTAGCAGCTATCCATTCAAACCAGGGCGGACCTATGGGAGTAGCTTCGCGGTGAATGAAAATATAATTATAACCCGGTAACGAAAACAAGAGCAGAAACCGCCGAAAAAAACCTTTAAGTATTCCCAAAGCTTTTGTAAGAGCCTGGCCCGGTTTGTAAAGAATCCGCCAAGTTCTATCGTCCAGGAATGGCACCAACCGATACCGCCAACCCAACTCATCGAAAAAATGCAGATACTGTTCAAACCGAAAACGTTGAGAAGGTGCCTGTCCCGGCGGATATGGTACAACAAAAAGAATCTTCATAAAAACATAAGGATGCAATTATTCACAACTAAACTGCTTTTGCAAATAACAAATGTAGAATTCTTTTAGGCATTATGGTGTTTCTGCTTGCCAAGTATTCTAACAGAATTTGCACGAAAAGCTTCAATAGCTCTCGAAATGTTTAGTATATAATTAGTTATCAGCTCAGCAGCTATTATCGACATATACAAAACTGTTTAAATTAAATGCTGAAACGGGTAAATCTAACCTTTGCCTGATTGTTCCCTATGAGCTATAATTATAATAAACCAGCTAAGTATTATCTTTTCGATAATTATATGGAGAAGGCTGAAGAAATTCAACTAAATGAAGTAATGAACATTACTAATTTATATTAAATAAAGCAGCAACGAAATTGATTTAAGTCTTTTTCGTTACTGCTTTTACTTCAGAATGAACTTGGCTGCTTATGGGTGGCTATCCAAGACTATTGTTTAAATTAGAATCTTGGCTTATAAAACATGTTGCAATACATATTTTACAAACTCCAGTAAGTAAGCTTTTGTATTTTGCCTCGGTAAATACCTTTTACATCTATGAGCACCGCTTTCTGGTTGGTGATAGACGTGAAATATGCCTCGGTTAAGGCCAGGTACGGCCGGTGGTTTACCGCCACAATCACCGCATCATAGTCTTGCCCCGGCTCGGCTACCAGGTCAAAGCCGTACTCATGTTGTAACTCTTTGGAATCGGCATACGGGTCTACTACTTCTACCTGCACCGAAAAGCCTTTCAGCTCCTGTATTACATCGGCTACCTTGGAGTTGCGAATGTCTTCTACGTTTTCCTTGAACGTTGCGCCCATTACCAGCACCTTGGCTTTAGAAATATCTTTGCCTTCTTTTACCATCAGCTGCACCGTCTTCTTGGCAAGGTAAGCGCCCATGTTGTCGTTGGTGGTGCGCCCGCTTAAGATTACCCGCGCATCGTAGCCCAGTTCTTTGGCTTTGTAGGTCAGGTAGTACGGGTCTACGCCAATGCAGTGCCCACCTACCAGCCCCGGCGAAAACTTTAAAAAGTTCCACTTGGTGCCGGCTGCTTCCAGCACTTCAAAGGTGTTTATCTTCATGCGGTCAAATATCAGCGAGAGCTCGTTCATTAAAGCAATGTTTACGTCGCGCTGCGTATTCTCGATAATCTTGGCGGCTTCGGCTACTTTGATGGAAGAGGCCCGGTGAATACCGGCTTCGATGACTAACTCGTACGTTTGAGCGATGTTCTCCAAAGCTTCGGCATCGCTGCCCGACACTACTTTCACGATTTTGGCTAAGGTGTGTTCTTTGTCGCCGGGATTGATGCGCTCGGGGGAGTAGCCTACTTTAAAGTCGCGGCCAAACTGCAAACCCGATAGTTGTTCCAGCACCGGAATACAGTCTTCTTCGGTGCAGCCGGGGTACACGGTAGATTCGTACACCACGTAGTCGCCGGGTTTAAGCACTTTGCCCACGGTGGTAGAAGCGCTCAACAACGGCTTCAGGTCCGGCATGGCGTGCTGGTCGATGGGCGTGGGTACGGCTACAATATAAAACTGTGCTTGCCGCAGTACTTCTATATCGTGGGTAAAGGTAATGTTGCAGCCGGCAAAATCTGTCGCTGCTAACTCGCCGCTCGGGTCTATCTGCTGCTGCATCAAGGCTACCCGGGCCGGGTTAATGTCGAAACCGATTACTTTGAGCTGCCGGGCAAAGGCTAAGGCGATGGGTAATCCCACGTACCCTAATCCGATTACCGCTAAACTCGCTTCCTGATTAATTAATTTGGTATACACTAAAAAATTTAATCTTTTAATTACTGATTATTATTAGCTAGATAACGCTTTTGCTTTTGCCCCAGGTTCCTGCTAATATTTGTATTTATCTCTTTACCCCACTGCGCATTCTTTATGTACAGCCATATTAATTAAGTAAAATAGGTTAAATTTAATATTTACCTTAACCTTAATTAAATAATATTTACAGAACTGTTCTTGGTTTAATAATCTGACAATCTGTTTGGGCACACAAATTTATAGCTTTATCCGGAAATGTAAGCGCCTAAATTAAATACTATTAAGGGTGGCCCGCAAAAAACGGTCTTTACCAAACATATCTTGCCGGATTTCGGCGGTGCCGTAACCTATTTGCTTTAATAGTTGCACCAACTGATTACCTTGCCCCTCGTTTATTTCAAAATACAAAATACCCTGAGGCCGCAGATAATTAAAACCCAACTCAGCAATTTTCTTGTAAAACCGGAGCGGGTCTTCGTCCGGCACAAATAAAGCCAGGTGCGGCTCATAATTTAAAACGTTGGGCCGCATCTGTACTTTTTCTTTTTGCATAACATAAGGCGGATTGCTCACCAATATATCAATGCTATTAGTTTCCAGGCCCGGTTCTTCGGTCAAGATATCGGCTTGCAGCCAGTTTATGCGTTTTTTATATTTAAGCGCGTTGCGGCGGGCAATGGCTAGGGCCGGTGCCGAAACATCTAACCCGTAAACGTCAGTAGCCGAGAGGTGCGCCGCCAGAGCAATGGGAATACAACCACTACCCGTACAAACATCCAGTATCCGTAAATTTAAATTTTGCTTATTTTCCCGCACAATAAAATCCACAAGTTCTTCGGTTTCGGGCCGCGGAATAAGTACTGCCGGGGTAACTTCCAGCTCTAAGCCGTAAAAATGCGTACAACCCAGCACGTACTGCAAAGGTTCGTGTTGCTGCAGCCGGTTTATAATAGCGGTAACAGTAGCCCAGGTTTGTTCGGTAACTAAACTTTGTCGCTCTACACTTAACTGCAGTCTGGATAAATGCAAAACGTGCTCGGCCACCTACATGGCCATGGCATCGGCCTCTGGTTTGGCGTAAATATTACTAATGGCAGTGCGAATGTACGTTATCAGGTCCTGAATATTTTTCACGCGGGCGGTAAGGTAATGCAATTACTTTTATAATTTTGTAAAAATAAGAAAGTCCCGTGACAACGTCCGACGAAATATTTATGCGCCGTGCCCTGGAACTGGCCCGGCTAGGCCAAGGCCACGTGGCGCCTAACCCCATGGTGGGCTGTGTAATTGTGCACGAAAATAAAATCATTGGCGAGGGTTGGCACCAACAGTACGGTGGTCCGCACGCCGAAGTTAACGCCATTGCCGCCGTAGGCGATAAAAGCCTGCTCCCCGCCAGCCGGTTATACGTAACGTTAGAACCCTGTTCCCATTACGGCAAAACCCCGCCTTGCGCCGATCTTTTAATTAAATACGGCCTAAAAGATGTTGTTATCTGCAACACTGACCCTAACCCGCTGGTGCAGGGCTCCGGTACCCGTAAATTATTAGAAGCTGGTTGCCGGGTGCATACCGGTTTGTTAGAAACCGAAGGGCTATTGCTGAACCGCGCTTTTTTTACTTTTCATCAGCAACACCGGCCGTATGTTGT